>JAITBV010000183.1 GCA_031283395.1 Candidatus Adiutrix sp. | reverse complement strand
TCCGGCCGCGTCCAGCCGTATTTTTCAGCCCCGGCGGCGAAACAGGCCAGGACATCCAGTTCGGCCAGGATGGCGGCGGCTTCCTTGACTGGTCCGGCCCAGGCCGAGACCAGGTCTTTGAGTTCCTCAAAGAGCCGCTCTTCCAGGGCCAGGCGCCTGGCGCCGGCGCTGGCGATTTTTTCCTCCCACTCTTTCAGTTCCGGGGTCAGGAAGCGTTCCCCGCCGGCTATGGTCTGCTTGCGGATCCAGTCGGCCGGGACCAGGGCCAGGTTGGCCTTGGTCACTTCCAGGTAGTAGCCGTAGATGCGGTTGAAGCCGACCTTCAGGGAATTGATGCCCGTTCGCCGTCTTTCCCGGGACTCCAGGGCGGCAATGCCGCTTTTGCCGCCTTTTTCCAGGTCCAGCAGTTCGTCCAGTTCGGCCGAGGCTCCGCGCTTGATGACCCCGCCGTCCCTGAGGTTGAAGGGCGGGTTGTCCGCCAGGCGGCTGTGGAGGGTTTCGGTCAATGGCTCAAAAAGCGGCAGCCTGTCGCCCAAATGAGCCAGGCGGGCGGAGTTCAGGCGGGTCATAAGACCGCGCACCTCCGGCATAAGGCTCAGGGTGTCGCGCAATAAGGCCAGGTCGCGGGGACCGCCCCGCCCCAGGAGGATGCGGCTTAAGGCTCTTTCCAGGTCGCCGGTTTTTTTGAGTATGGCCGCAAGCGAAGCCCGGGCCAGGCCGTGCCGCAGGAGTTCCTCCACCGCGCCGTGGCGGGCCGAGATGGCCGCCGGATCCCTTAGGGGCTTGGCCAGCCACTGGCGCAGGAGGCGGGCGCCCATGGCCGTGTCCGTCAGGTCCATAAGACCCAGAAGGGAGCCGGATAATTCCCCGTGGCGCAAGGTCTTCAGGATTTCCAGGTTGGCCAGCGCGGTTTCGTCCAGCACCAGGTGGGGTTGGCTCCACAACAGGCGCGGCGGAGCCAGGTGCTTGAATTCCCCCTGGCCGCATTCCCGGGCGTAGGCCAGGACCGCTCCGGCCGCTCCGGCCGCCTCCGGCCATTTGTCCAGTTCCCAGGCCGCCAGGGCCGGGGCGCCGAAGAGGTCCGAAAGTTCCCGGAAACCCTCGTCCGGGGACAGGGCCGGGCGGAAGGTGGGAAAGATGTGTTCCTGGTTCAGGATATTCAGGAATTCAGGCGGCGAGTCTTCCGGCAGAAGGCATTCGCGGGGGGCGAGAGCCGAAAACTCCGTCCGGAGGCTTTCCCAATCCTCGAAAATCCCCAGCACCAGGTCCCCGGTGGAAACTTCCAGGGCCGCCAGGCCCAGGCGGCCGGCCTCGGGCCGCACGGCGGCCAGGTAACGGGCTTCGCCGGTCCCTTCGGCGGTCAGGGGCAACCCCGGGGTGCCCACCTGCCAGACGGCCCGGGGCACCAGGCCCTTGATTTTCGACGGGTCGCCCACCTGGTTGGCCACCACCACGTGGTGCCCGGCCTCGGTCAGGCGGTTGGCGTAGCCCAGGCCCGCGGCCACCGGCACCCCGCACATGGGGATGGGTTCTTCGCCTTTCCGGGCGCGGCTGGTCAGGGTTATTTCCAGGAGGGGCGCGGCTTTTTCGGCGTCCTGGAAGAACATTTCGTAAAAGTCGCCCATCTGGAAAAAGACGACCGCGTCGGGATAGCGGGCCTTGAGCTCCATATACTGGCGCATGGCCGGAGTGAGCTGGTCGTCACTCATTGAAGGCGGGCGCCAGCTTGTCGTAGGTGGCCAGGAGATGTTCGGAGATGACCCTGGTCTCGCCGAAGACGGTCATATAGTTGCTGTCGCCCTGGTAGCGGGGGGTGACGTGGATATGGAGGTGGTCTTCGACGCTGCCCCCGGATACCCGGCCCTGGTTGATGCCGAGGTTGAACCCCTGGGGGGCCATGATCCGGTCCAGGATATCCGTGGCCCGGGCCGCCTGGTTCATCAGGGCCAGGCGTTCGTCCTCTCCGGCCGCGGAGAGGGACGGGATGTGCCGGCGGGGAGAGATCAACAGATGTCCGTTGTTGTAGGGATAAAGGTTCATCATCACCAGGACCAAATGGTCGCTGAAAAGGACCAGGCGGTCGCGGTCCGGCCCCTTATGGTCCGGGGGCAGACAAAGAAAACAGCCCTTCTCCCGTTTACCGGTGATATAGCTCATGCGCCAGGGCGCCCAGAGGGTTTCCATGTATCAGGCGAAGGCTTCCGCCCGGGGGGCCGTATCCCGGGGCAGGCTTTTTTTTATCAGGCTGGTCAGATAGGGCTTCGGCCAGGCTTCCCTGAAATCCGTGACCCCGGCTTCCGCCAGGGTCTGGACTGTCTGGGTCCAGAGGACCGGCGAGGTCATTTGGGTCAGGAGCCGGGCCTTGATTTCGGCCGGGTCGTCCGTGGGCCGGGCCGTGCTGTTGGGGACCACCTGGCAGGTCGGAGGCCGGAAATCCGTTTTTTCCAGTTCGGCCGCGAATTTTTCCTGGGCCGCGGCCATCAGCGGGCTGTGGAAGGCCCCGGAGAGGGGCAGGGGCAGGACTTTGCCGTTTTTCATCTTGACGTATTTACCGGCGGCCGCGACAGCCCGGATGTCCCCTGAAATGACTATCTGGTCCGGGGTGTTGAAATTGGCCATGACCACCGGCCCCTCGTTGCGGGCCAGTTCGCACACGGCCCCCAGGTCTTCGGCGGACAAGCCCAGGATGGCCGTCATGGCCCCGGGGTTTTTCAAGGCGGCCTCTTCCATGATGGCGCCCCGCCGGCTGACCAGGGCCAGGGCGGTCCGCTCGTCGAAAACCCCGGCCGCGCACAGGGCGCTGAATTCCCCTAAGGAGTGGCCGCAGGCGAAGTCGGGCTTGAGGCCGGCGGCCCTCATCAGCCGGTGGCCCATCAGGCTGGTCGCCACCACGGCCGGCTGGAGGTTGGCGGTTTTGGAAAGTTCCTCCAGCGGACCTTCCAGGCAGAGCCGGGTGACGGGCCGGCCGGAAACTTCGTCGGCCAGGGCCAGGATCTCGCTTAGGGCCGGGTCCCGGTCCAGCCAGCTTCGGGCTTGGCCCACGAACTGTCCACCCTGTCCGGGGAAGATGAAGGCGATAGGCATGGGTGTTTCCTTTCCGCTTACCTGACGCGGTTGTATTTGCTCGGCAGGTTAAGCCTGGTGAAGCCCTGGTAGCCCTGTCCGAACCAGTAGGAGTCGGCCAGGATAACGGCCAACTGGGGTACCACGGCATCCCGGTCATGGTCTATGACCATGTGGACTTGCCACTTGGAGCCCGGGGAGTGTTTTTCCAGGGTCGCGCCCAGGTTTTTCAGGTCATAGAGGTCGGTCTGGCCATCCAGGGATGACAGGGCGATCTCGGTCAGGGCCAGCATGGCCGTCCAGGGGTAGGGATAGGGCCAGGTGGCTATTTGCCCCGGGGGCCTGAGGTTCATATAGTGCTCGTCAGCCAGGGCCAGGAGGCGGTTCCATTGGCCGAAGAGGTCATGGGTGGGTTTGGCCAGGTTCAGGACTTCGGGGATGCCCAGAAAGAGCGCCGGTTGGCCCGGATCCAGGGCCAGTCCGCCCCGCCGGACCGCGAAGGCCGTCAACAGTTCGCTCACTTGGGCGTCGGCGGAATGGAAGGCCAGCCGGCCCTGGTGGCGTTTAAGGTGATCATCCAGGGTTTCTTCAATGAAGGCGGCCACCGCATCCTTTTCGGCCGTCAGGGGGTCCGGGCAGTGATCGGCCTCGATCAGCTCCAGGCCAAGGTCTTCGGCGGCCTGGGCCATGATCCGCCTCTGGCGGTTGAAAAAATGCAGTTTTTGGTGGCGGGGGAAGGAAAAATTGATCAGGGCCCTGGCCCCCGCGCGCTGGGCCAGGACAGGCAGAAGGAAACCGCGGGCGGCGTGGTTGAGGCTGACGACCAGGCCGGCCGACCGGCTCATTTCCTGAGGGGCTTCATCGGGTTCCAGGGCGATTATGAGAATATCCGGTCGCCTGGCCTTGAGCCTGGCGCAGCCCTCCAGGCTGCCGAAGGGCGCGCCGCTTAGGATGAGGGCCTTGACTTCCGGTTCCTCGGCCAGAGCCTCCAGGGTTTTTTGGACGGCCCGGGGGTTGGTCTGGGCCTCGGCCGGAAAATGCCTTAAGGAAACCCGCCTGGCCCAGCGCTGCCGGTCCAGGATCTTTTTGAAGGCTTCGGCGTAAGGGTCTTCCGGCCCGTAGTGGCGGAGGGGAGGGGCGAAGATCACCGCCTTGGCCGGGGCGGGGCGGCGGGGCGTCTCCTGGGCCTGGGCCAGCGGCGCGGCCAGGCCTGAGAGCAGAAAGGACAGCGCGGCCGCAGCAAGAAACAAGGCAGCCAGCCGGGCGGATGTTTCTTTTGGCAAGTTATCCAAAAAGGTTCCCCGGGCTTCAAGGGCCGGCTCCGCCGGCTTTTTTAATCGCTTGAGGCTTTGGCCTGGGCCAGGAGACCGCCGGCTTTGAGCATGAGGGCCTGGCGTTCGGATACCTCCAATTTTACCGCAAAATCCCGGCCGGTGGTCAAGTTTTTTAGGGTCAGCCGGCCGCCGGCTCGAAGAAGGCCCAAGCCGCCCAGGGCCAGGCGGTGGCCCGGGGCCAGTTCTCCGCGGTCGCCGGGGTTGACCAGTTCCAGGGGCAGGATGCCGAAATTGACCAGGTTGGCCTTGTGGATGCGGGCGAAACTTTCGGCAATGACGGCCCGGAGCCCCAAATAACGGGGGGCCAGGGCGGCGTGTTCCCGGCTGGAGCCCTGGCCGTAATTTTGACCGCCCACCACGAACCCGCAGCCCTTTTCCTTTAGGCGTCCGGCGAAATCGGGGTCGATATTGGAGAAGATATAGCGGGAAATGGCCGGGATGTTGGCCCGAAGAGCCAGGATGTGGGCACCGGCCGGCAGGATGTCGTCGGTGGTGACGTTATGGCCCAGGGCCAGCATCACTTCGGCTTCCAGGTGATCGGGCAGGGCGTCGAAATCGGGCAGGGGCGCTATGTTCGGCCCGCGTTCTATGGCCACCCCCCCCGCCTCGGCCTCCGGGGCCGGGGGGATGAGGAGCGTATCATCGAGGACGAAGCGTTCGGGCGGCGCTATGGCCGGGGCCGGGCCGAAAGTCCGGGGATCGGTCAAAAAACCGGTCAGGGCGCTGACCGCGGCCGTCTGGGGACTTACCAGGTAGAGGCCGGCGTTGGCCGTGCCGCTGCGTCCGGGGAAATTGCGGTTGGAGGTGCGCAAGGATACCCCCTCGGTCCGGGGCGCCTGGCCGACGCCGTTGCAGAAACCGCAGGCGGTTTCCATTATCCGGGCCCCGGCGGCTATGAGGTCGGCCAGGGCTCCGCGGTCGGCCAGTTCCTGAAAGACCTGGCGGGAACCCGGGGCTATGATCAGGCTGAGGTGTGGCGGCAGGCGGCCGCCTTTCAGAATTAAGGCCACGGCCATGAGGTCCTCGTAGGAAGCGTTGGTGCAGGAGCCTATGGCTATCTGGTCCACCTTCAGACCCGCCAGATCCGCCACTTCCCGGACCTGGTCCGGGGAATGGGGAAGGGCGGCCAGGGGGGCCAGTTTCGACAGGTCGATGTCCAGTTCGGCCTCGTAGCCGGCCTCCGGGTCGGCGGCCAGGGGCGTGAAATCTTCGGCCCGGCCCTGACGTTCCAGGAAGGCCCGGGTGTTTTCATCGGCCGGGAAGAGGGCGGTGATGGCCCCGGTCTCTATGCTCATGTTGGCTATGGTGGCCCTCTCCGGCACGGAAAGGCCGGCCAGGCCGGGTCCGGCGAATTCCAGGATGCGGCCCCGGCCCCCGGATACGGTCAGGCGTCTTAGGACTTCCAGGGCCACGTCCTTGGCCGTGCTCCATGGTTCAAGCCGGCCGGTCAGCGTAATGCGCATCACTTCCGGCATGGGCAGAAAAAACGGCCGGCCGCCCATGGCCGCGGCCACATCCAGCCCGCCGGCCCCGATGGCCAGTTCCCCCACCGCGCCGCCCGTGGTGGTGTGGCTGTCGGCCCCCAGGAGGACCTCTCCGGGCACGGCGAAACGTTCCAGGTTGACCTGGTGGCAGATGCCGCCGCCGGCCTTGGAGTAGTATAGTCCGAACTTCCGGGCCGCCGAGGCCAGAAAGGCGTGGTCGTCGGCGTTCTCGAAGCCCACCTGGAGAATGTTGTGATCAGTGTAGACGAGGCAACGGCGGATCCTGACCCGGGGGAAGCCCAGGGCCTCGAACTGCAGGAGGGCCATCTGGCCGGTGGCGTCGTGGACCAGGGTCTGATCCACGGCCAGGCCTATTTCCCGGCCTGGAACCATCTCGCCGGCCCTCAAATGGGCCTTGATTATTTTTTGCGCCAGGTTCATGGTCTTGCGACCTTTCATATGATGTTTTCAGACACCGCCTGGCCGAAGGCCGAGGTGGAGACCGGGGCGACCCCGGCCATCTGCCGGGCCAGGTCATAGGTGACGAGGCCGGCGGCTATGGTCCGGGCCACGGCCGTCCGCACTTTTTCGGCGGCTTCGGGCCAGCCCATGAATTCCAGCATCAGGGCCCCGGAGAGGATGAGGGAGCCGGGGTTGGCCCTGTCCTGTCCGGTGTATTTCGGGGCCGTGCCGTGGGTGGCCTCGAAAACGGCCAGGCCGTCGCCCACGTTGGCCCCCGGGGCCAGGCCCAGGCCGCCTATCTGGGCGGCCAGGGCATCGGAGAGGTAATCACCGTTTAGGTTGGGCATGGCCAGCACCGAATATTCGTCGGGCCTCAGGAGGGTCTGCATGAACATGTTGTCGGCGATCCGGTCCTTGATGACCAGGCGGCCGTCATCCCCGGCTTCGTCTTCCGGCACGGTCAGGCTCCCGAATTCCTCCCGGGCCAGGGCGTAACCCCAGGCGCGGAAGGCGCCTTCGGTGAATTTCATTATGTTGCCCTTGTGGACCAGGGTCAGGCTGGGGGCCTTATGGGCCAGGGCCCATTGGAGGGCCATCCGGATGAGGCGCTTGGAGCCGGATTCGCTCATGGGCTTCAGGCCCAGGGCGCTGTTGGGTTTGACGAAGGCCTTGAGGCGTTCGGCGGCGAAACGTCTCAATTCTTCGGCTTCAGCGCTCCCGGCCGGCCATTCCAGGCCGGCATAGACGTCTTCGGTGTTTTCCCGGAAAATTATCATGTCCACCTTTTCCGGGTGCTTGACCGGGCTGGGGCCGCCGGGGATCCAGCGGACCGGCCGGAGGCAGGCGTAGAGGTCCAGTTCCTTTCTGATGGCCACGTTGAGGCTCCGAAGGCCGCCGCCCACCGGGGTGGCCAGGGGGCCTTTTAGGCTTATACGGTGTTCCTTCAGAGTGGCCAGGGTGGAGGCCGGCAGGTATTCCCCGGTTTCTTCCAAGGCCTTAAGGCCGGCCGGGATTTGAAGCCAGGTGATGGGGCCGTGGCCGCTTTTGGCCACGGCGGTGTCCAGGACGGGCCGGGCGGCCCGCCACAGTTCAGGTCCTATGCCGTCGCCCGTGATTATCGGAATGACGGGTTGTTCCGGGGTGACGAAGGCGCCGTCCGGTCCGAGGCTGACAGGGTGGGCCATGCGGGGTTCTTCCGTGTGGTCGGGTTTGATCAGACCAGGGTTAAAAAATAAAAAAAGACCAGGGTGAAAATTTCGGTCAGTTCCACGCTGGCGCCCAGAAGGTCGCCGGTGATGCCGCCCAGGGCCCGGTGCCAGACCGGAACCAGGGCCAGGCCGAACAGGAGGGCCGCGGCGGCGGCCAGAAGGGCGGGGGGGCCGAAAATCAGGCTGGGGCCGAAGGTGAACAGGGCGGCCAGGCCCAGTTCCCGGGGGCCTGACCTCTCCACCATGAAGCGGCCCTGGCCGGTTTCGGCCCCGGCGTAACGGCTCAGGACGGCCACCACCGAGGCGCCCAGGCGGCCCCAGGCCGGCCAGAGCAGCAGGAGCCAGGGGGCGGCCGGGACCAGGTGGGTCAGAAGCTGGATTTTGATGACGATGCTCAGCACTATGGCCAGGACGCCGAAGGTGCCCTGGCGGCTGTCTTTCAAAATGGCCAGTTTTTCCGCCCGGGGCCGGTGGGAAAAGAGGGCGTCGGCGGTGTCGGCCAGGCCGTCAAGGTGAAAGCCCCGGCTAATCACGACCAAAAACAGGACCAGGGCCAGGGCGGTGAGGTCCGGGGGCAGGACTTCTCCGGCCAGAAGCCCCAGGAAACCCAGGGCCAGCCCGAAGACCAGGCCGACCAGGGGGTAGAAGGCCGGCAGGCGGCCGAACTGCTCCGGGGTCAGGGCTTCGGTCCGGCCGACGGGAAGCAGGCTGAAAAAACCTAAGGCGGCCCGTAAATTTTTTATATGGTTGAGCATTGCTCTCCAGGTAGGGGAAAATCAATTTTGGATTATATCATAGTGGTGATGGTCGGGGCAAATCAACGGCGAATGCTTGCTGAGGTTCCGGATGGAGGTCCAGAGCCACAGGAGGCGGTCCACGTAATAAGCCCAGCGGGGTGGCCTTAAGCCGAAGACGGAGGTGAGACGTTCGGTGGAAAGGCGGGAATTGGCCGGCCGCCTGGCCGGACGCCTGGCCGCCACCGACGCGGCCGGGGCCGGGCGTATGGTTTCCGGCCGGGCTTTGAGATTCCAGCCCAGCCTGCGGGCCTTGGCCACCAGGTAAACCGCAAAGCCGTACCAGCTGGTTTCGCCGGACGCGGCCAGGTTGTAGAGCCCCGAAAGATTCCGGTCAGAGGCCAGGGCCTGGTTCAGGGCCAGGGCCGTGACGCTGGAGAGGAGTTCCACCCCGGTGGGCGAGCCGAACTGGTCATCGGTCACGGAGAAACTTTCCTTCTGGTGGGCCTGTTCCAGGATGGCCCGGGGGAAACTGTGGCCCCGGTCGGAAAAAAGCCAGCTGACTCGGAAAATAAGGTGGCGGCAGCCGGAAGAGATGATGGCCTCGTCGCCCGCCAGTTTGCTGCGGCCATAAACGTTCAGGGGAGCGGCCGGGTCGTCTTCCGTATACCAGCCGTCCTTGCTGCCGTCAAAGACATAGTCGGTGGAATAGTGGATGAGCCAGGCGGACAGTTCCCTGGCCAAACGGGCCAGGCGGGCCGGGGCCTCGGCGTTGATCTGCTCGGCCCGCCGGGGTTCCGCTTCGGCCTGGTCCACCGCGGTGTGGGCCGCGGCGTTGACGATGACGGCGGGTTGGGTCCGGCGGACCAGTTTTTCCAAAAGGTCAGGCTGGGTGAAATCGGACTTTTGATGCCCGTAATGACAGACCCGGCCCAGGGGGGCCAGGCTGGCCCCCAGTTCCCAGCCCAGTCGGCCCTCGGCGCCCAAAAGAAGGATGTTCATGCGCCACCTCCGGCGGGGCGATCTGGGTCAATTTCAATATTCACGAGTCCCGTTTCACCGGCTTCATACCCGGCGGCGCAGGCGGCGCAGCGCAGGCCAGGGCCCAGTTTTTCCCCGCAGGCGCACACCCAGCCCTTTTGCCGGGCGGGATTGCCGTAGACCAGGGCGTGATCCGGCACGTCTCCGGTGACCACCGCCCCGGCCCCCACCAGGGCGTAGCGGCCGATGGTCACCCCGCAGATTATGGTGCAGTTGGCCCCCAGGCTGGCCCCGCGCTTGACCAGGGTCGGCCTGGCCTCGTTCATGCGCCGGATGGCGGCCCGGGGATTGAATACGTTGGTGAACACCATTGAAGGCCCGCAAAACACCTCGTCCTCCAGGGTCACACCCTGGTAGAGGCTGACGTTGTTCTGCACCTTGCAGCTCCGTCCGATGGTCACGTCCGGCCCGATCACCACGTTCTGCCCTATGTTGCACTCCGCGCCGATCACGGTGCGGGTCAGGATGTGGCTGAAGTGCCAGATCTTCGTGCCGGCTCCTATACGGGCTCCCTCGTCCACGAAGGACGAGGGATGGACGAAGAATTCCGCGCTCACCGCAACACCTCTTCCAGGGCCAGGCCGACCGCGCTCACATCGTCTTGCGTCATATAAGGATGGAAAGGCAGGGCCAGGATATCCCGGCAACAAGCCAGGGCTACCGGAAAGTCTTCCGGCTGGTGGCCCAGGTGTTTGAAGGCGCCCAAGAGGTGCATGGGGGTCGGGTAATAGATATTGGTCGGTATGCCCCGGCTTTTCAGGTGCTCCGCCGCGGCGTCACGCCGGCCGCCGGAAACCAGGATGGAATATTGGGCCCAGACGCTTGTTCTCCCTTCGCCCACGCTCGGGGGCGTAACGCCCTTAAGCCCGGCCAGGCGTTTGGCGTACCAGCCCGCCACTTGCCTCCGCGCCCCGAGCTCTTCGGGAAAGACCTCCAGCTTGGCCAGCAGGATAGCGGCTTGCAAGGTGTCCAGGCGCCCGTTTACGCCGATACGCACATTGTCGTATTTGTCGCGGCCCTTGCCATGCACCCGGATGGACAGCAGGACTTCCGCCAAAGCGTCGTCATCGGTGAAGATGGCGCCGCCGTCTCCGTAGCCGCCCAGGGGTTTGGCCGGGAAAAAGCTGGTGGCCGCGGCCTGGCAGCCCAGGGCGCAGCTTTTTTTGCCGCGGTATTCCGCGCCGAAAGCCTGGGCCGCGTCTTCCAGAACCATAAGGCCGTGTCCCGCGGCGATGGGCAGGATGGCGTCGTAATCCGCCGTCTGGCCGAAAAGATCCACGGGGATGACGGCCCTGGCCCTCAGCGGGCGTTCCAGGGCGGCCCTGGGCAGAGGATGGATCGAGGCGTCCCGCTTTCGGACCGCCTCCACGGCCCTGGCCAGGGCCTCCGGGTCCATATTGAAGGTGACCGGGTCAATATCCGTCATTACGGGCGTCGCCCCCAGGAGGGCGGGCGCCTCGCCGGTGGCAAAGAAGGAAAAGGGCGGCACGAAGACCGCGTCCCCGGGCCCGAGGCCCCAGGCCATGAGGACCATCAGGAGGGCGTCCGTGCCCGAGGCGCAGCCCAGGCAATGTTTGGCCCCGGTCATCCCGGCCAGCCGTTCCTCCAGCTCGGGCACTTCCGGCCCCAGAATATAGTTGCCGTGATCCAGGACGGCCCTGATCCGGCCTTCCAGGACGGGCCTGATGCGCCGCTGCTGGGCCGCCAGGTCAATGAATTGCACGAATTTCCTCCGGTCAGTATTGCAGGGGCAAAGACACGGTCCGGCCGTCCCGGGCCGAAATATAGGCCGCTATGAGCAGTTCCAGGGATTTGAGGCCTTCCCGCCCGTCCGTCTCCGGCTCCGCCTCCCCCCGCAGAACGTCAATGACGTTCTTGAAGTAAAGGGGATGCCCGAAGCCATAGACCGAAGTGGTTTCATATCCCGCTTCCCGGACGAGGGCGTCGTAATCCTTGGGTTCGGCGAAATCCCAGATCTGGATGTCGTTCACCGCCACGCCGCCCACCCGGACCGTGCCCTTCTCGCCCATGATGGTGATGGAGCCTTCAAGGTTTTTGGGATAGGTGAGCATGGTCACGGCCATGCACCCCCGGGCCCCGCTGCGCCAGCGCAGGTTCAGGACGCCCGAATCCTCCACCTCGATGTCGCGGGCCAGGGTGGAGGTCATGGCCTGGACAGCCGCGACCGGGCCGATTAGCCATTCCAGGAGATCCACGTAGTGGCTGGCCTGGT
>JAITBV010000121.1 GCA_031283395.1 Candidatus Adiutrix sp. | reverse complement strand
GAACTGGAACCGGCCTCCCTCCTGGCCGGCCTGGTCCACCTGCCTCGGGTCCGCCTGGCCGGGCCGACTCTGGTCCTGTCCCCGCCGGACGAGCGGGCGGACAGCCGGGAGGAAGATCTGTTTCTCCCCGGCTGGCTGCGGCGTCTGCGGTTGGATGAACTGGCCTTGACCCGCGGCCGCCTGGAGCGCCGCGGGCACTTCGACTTGGAAAACCTGGATGTTCAAGCGGCCGGACTGGCTTGGCGCCAGGGAGGCTTTAACTTGAAGAGCCTGGAAATCATAACATCCGCAGTGAGCTTGTCCGGCCGGGGAGCCTGGAAGCCCGGCCCGGGCGGGGGAGAAATCAGCCTGGATCTGGAGGCCCGGCTGGATGACCTGGCCCGGTGGCTGCCGGACTGGTCCGGCCCCCTGGAAGCCGGTATCCGGGGGGGCGGGCGTCCCTCGGAGTTTCTGGCCGCCCAGGTGGAAGCCCGGAGCCCCGGCCTGACCTCGCCCCAGGGGGCCTGGTCGGGCCTGGTCCTCTCCGGGGAGGTGAATTCTGAACTTTCCGGCCGGCTGGCGTTCCAGGCCGAAAGCGGCCCTGGCGGCCCCCTGGACCTTAAGGCCGACTGGCGCTTTTTGCCGCCCGATGACCGGGCGTTGCCGGAAAGCGCCGAAGAGAGTTCCCGGGGGACCCTGGCCCTGGAAAATTTAAAAATTCAGGCACCCGGGCTGGCCCTGGCCGGAAACCTGGATATAAACTTCACTGGTGGGGCCCCCGGGCTTCGCGGCCGCTTGATGGGCCGGGACCCGGACTGGGATATGCTGGCCGCCCGGAGCGGCCTGGAACTTCGAGGGGGGCCGGCCAGCCTGACTTTGGATTTGGCGATGGCCGAGGGGCAAAAGGGGGACCTCTTGGTCGAGCTGGCCCATCTGGCCCTTGGCCCGGCTTCAAACCCGGAACTTACGCTTTCCGAAACCACTATCAGCCTTTCGGCCGATGATATCTTCGGCCGGCGGGATCTGGACCTGGGTCTGGACCTGGGGCCGGGGCGGGCCGCCGGCCTGGCCTGGGCCAGGGGGGAACTAAAGGCCGAAGCCCGGGACGGCCGGGGGTCTTGGAGCCTGGCCGCCGGAGGTGATTTCGACCTGGCCGCCGGAGGCGAATTCGATATGGGCCGCGCGAAGGCGGAAGTGGCCCGGCTGGAACTAAAGGCCGGGCCCACCGGGCTCAAGCTGGCCGCGCCGGTGGGCGTCTCCTGGGCCGAGGGGCTGAAAATCAGCCCGGTCAAGGCGGGGGTGCTTCCAGCCGGGGAGTTGACCCTGTCCGCGAAGCTGGGTCCCGAGGAACTGGGCCTTAAGGCAGAAATAAAAAAACTGCCCTGCCGCTTTCTGGACTTTTTTGTCCAGGCCGGCCTGCCCGAGGGCCAGGTCCAGAGCCTGGCCCTGGACCTGGAGCGGAAGGGTCGGGCCTGGTCCGGGAACTTCAGCCTGAAAACCAGCCTGTCCCCCGGGGTCCTGGGCCGCCTGACTCCGGAACTGGATCTGGCCGGCCGCCTGGAGCGCCGCGGGCGCTTCAATGAAGACCAGGCCCTCACGGCCCAAGGGACCCTGTCCGGCGGGCCCGGCTGGCCGGCGTCCGGCAAGATCGACCTCAGCCTGCCTCTCGCCCCGGGCCTGGACGGCGCTCCGCCGCGGCCCGATTTTCAAGGCCCCCTCGCCGGCCGCCTGGATTTCTCCGGCCCTTTGGAACCCCTGTGGAGCCTGGCGAATTTTCCTGACCGCGTCCTCACCGGTCAGGCCCATGTAGGGCTTGATCTGGCCGGGAGCCTCAGCCGGCCCGACCTGGCCGGCTCCCTTAAGATAACGGGGGGGCGCTACGAGGACAGGGTGCTGGGGCTCTGGCTCAGGGATTTGGATCTCAGCGCCGAGGGCCGGCCGGACCAGGCCTTCCAGGTGACTCTGGCCGGGCGGGACCTGGGCCGGGGGGAATTGCGTCTGGCCGGCGAAATACGCGGCCCGGCCGGCCCTTCTCTAAAAGCCGAAGGATTTTTGAAATCATTTAAACCCTTGCGCCGCGACGACCTGAGCCTGACCCTGAGCGGGACCCTGGCCCTGGCCGGCCCCCTTGACGATCTGACCGTTTCTTCCGATCTGACCCTGGAGGATGGCGAGTTGGACCTGAACCTTTTTTCGGGCTCAAGCGCCATCGCCACCCTGCCCTTGAGCGAACCAGGCCAGGCCGAGGCCGTTCCCGCCAAAAGCGCCCTCCGCCTGGACTTGAAACTGAACGCGCCGGGCCGTTTCAACATCACCGGCTACGGCCTGGAAAGCGAATGGCGCGGCTGGCTGCGGGTGGCCGGCCCGCCCGGCCGCCACCTGGCCCTGACCGGCGAACTCAGGCCGGTGCGCGGCTGGTATGAACCGCCGGTCTTCAACCGGCAGTTCAGTTTCGATAGAGGCCAGGTCACCTTCACCGGCGATCCCATCCCTTTTTTGGACCTGGAATTGGCCAACCAGAGCCCGGAACTGACGGCCATCATCAAAATCGAAGGCCCGGCCCGGCAGCCCCGGATCACCCTGACCAGCCGCCCCCCCCTGAGCCAGGACGAGGTGGCCGGCCGGCTGCTCTTCGGCAAAAGCCCTTCCTCCATAAGCCGCCTGGAGACCCTGCAACTGGCCGCCGTTCTCAGGGACCTGACCAATTTCGGCGGCGACAGTTTAAACCCTTTAAAGACCGTCCGTCGCACCCTGGGTCTGGACGTTCTGCGCCTGGGCGGCTCTTCCGGTCCTAACGAGCGCCAGGTCTCGGAACTGTCCGGCTCCCTGGCCGGCGACTTAAACACCCCCCGCGCCGGCGAGCGGCCGGAGAACGAGGCCGTTTCCATTGAGGCCGGCAAATACATAAACGACAATATCTATATGGGGGTGGAACACAGCGGCAGCGGCCCGGCCGTGAGACTGGAAGTGGAACTCGCCCCCAGCATATCCTTGGAGGCCCGCAGTTCCCCGGAGTCCAGCCAGGTGGGCCTCGGCTGGAAAAAGGATTATTAATAGAGGACCCGGGCCAGGCAGAGGCCGTCCGGGGGGGCGGTGGGGCCGGCCCGGTTGCGGTCGCCGGCCTGAATGATTTCCGAAAGGGCGGCGGCCGGAAGGCGGCCGCGGCCTATTTCCCATAAAAGCCCGGCCACGGCCCGCACCATGTGCCTCAGAAAGCCGGACCCGGTCAGGGTCAGGCGCCTTAAGTCCGGCTCGGGGCTGGAGAGAGAAGCCGCGAAAATGGTGCGGACGCTGCTTTGGACCTCGGAGCCGGCGGCCATAAAAGCCCGGAAATCATGTTCCCCCACCAGGGCCGGGAGGGCCCGCTCCGCCTCCCCCCAATCCAGATTCGGCCCCACCTGCCAGGCCCGGCCGTGACGCAAGGGGCGGCGGACGGGGCCAACGGCATAGTCATATTCATAGACCTTGCCGAGGGCGCTGAAGCGGGCGTGAAAGTTGGCCGCCGCCTCTTCGGCGGCCAGGATGGCCACGGCCGGCGGCAGCAGGGCGTTGCCTCCCAGGACCACTTCCCGGGCCGTGCGGCGGCTGGCCGTGACGAAGCTGGCCACCTGCCCCCGAGCGTGGACCCCGGCATCCGTGCGGCCGCTGCCGTGGATGGCCACGGGGTGGCCGCAGAGGCGGCTTAAGGCCTCTTCCAGCACCCCCTGCACAGTGGGGCCGGACTCCGGCCCCTGCCTCTGCCAACCGGCAAAGGGCCGGCCGTCGTATTCCACGGTGATCTTGAAGTTGGTCATGCCCTATTATATGGGGAGCAGGCCCGCTTGACCAGAGCCGGGCCGTGAAAAATGGGGCTTGACGGGCGGCTCCGGTGGGAGTATTTAATGTAGTTCGGCCGTTCGAATGGATAATTGAGACAGGTGGCGGCCGGGGTGGGCCTTTGACCAATAAAAATGAACCTTCGGAACGGCTGGCCGGGCTGGCCCTTTACCTGGGGCTTAACCAGAACCCGGCGGCCTGGCATTTGGCGGCGGGCTATGCCGGGGGCGCGGCCGCGGCTTTTTCGGGCTTTGACCTGGCCCTGGCCGGAGTCAAGTTCCCCGGCCTTTTGAGCCCCGGTCTCCTGGAAGAGGCGGCCGTCCTGTTCGAGGCCGCGGAAAAGTCGGGCCTTGGGATACTGGTCTGGGGCGACCCCGGCTACCCGGTCCGCCTCACGGAGATTCCCGACCCGCCTCCGGTCCTGTGGGTCAAGGGCCTTCTGGAAGAAAGGGATAAATTGGCCGTGGGCCTGGTGGGCTCCCGCCAGGCTTCCCCGGCCGGCCTGGCCTCGGCCCGGACCCTGGGCCGGGACGGCGCGGCCCGGGGGCTGACCATAATCAGCGGCCTGGCCCGGGGCATTGACGCCGAAGCCCACTGGGGGGCCCTGGAGGCCGGCGGGCGGACCCTGGCCGTCCTGGGCTGCGGCCTGGACTGGGTCTATCCCAAAGAGAACGCCCAGTTATATGAGCGGATCCCCGGGGCCGGGGCCCTGATCTCCGAGTTCCCGCCAGCCAGCCCGCCCCGGCCGGTCAATTTCCCCCGCCGCAACCGGGTGCTGGCCGGTCTGAGTTTGGCCGTGGTGGTGGTGGAGGCCGGCCCGCGTAGCGGAGCCCTCATAACCGCCCGCCTGGGCCTGGAATTGAACCGCGAGGTCATGGCCCTGCCCGGGCCGGCCGGCTCCGGGCACGCCCTGGGCAGTAACCGCCTCATAAAGTCCGGCGCGGCCCTGGTGGAGAGCATGGACGAGGTTCTGGCCGAGATCCGGCCCCGCCTCCTGGAGGGTTTGGCCGGCCGGGGCGATCCTGGCCCGGCCCTCCCAGTGCCTCCGGTGGGGGCTTCAATGGGGACTCGTAAGGCGCGGCCAAAGCCGCCCCCCAAGTCCAAAGCGGCTCCCGCAAGGGTTTCAATGGAAGCGGCGCCCCTGGAGCCGGGGTCTGCCGAAGCCCACGTCTGGGCCCTTTTGGCCGAAGGCCCCAGGGACGCCGATGCCCTGGGCCGGGCCGCGGGTTTACCGGCCTCGGAAATGAGCGTGATCCTTTTGAACCTGGAACTGGCCGGCCGGGTAGCCAAATCGCCGGCGGGCCTCTTCACCCGCCGGGAGCATGGAGAAACACCAGAATAATGAGCAAGTCCCTGTTGATAGTCGAATCCCCCGCCAAGTCGAAGACCATCGGTAAATACCTGGGCCCCGATTTCGAGGTCAAGGCCTCGATGGGCCACCTGATCGATCTGCCGAAAAAAAACCTGGGGGTGGATATAGAAAACGGCTTCTCCCCGAAATACGAGATAATCGAGGGCAAGCAGAAGATCATCAGCGAACTTAAAAAGGCGGCCCGGGGCAAGGAGACCATCTATCTGGGGCCCGACCCGGACCGCGAGGGGGAGGCCATCGCCTGGCACATCGCCCAGGCTTTGGGGACCGGCCACCGCTACCAGCGGGTGCTCCTCAACGAGCTGACCCCCAAGGCCATCCGGGAAGCCATGGACCGCCCGGTGCCCATTTCCCAAACCAGGTTCGAATCCCAGCAGACCCG
>JAITBV010000108.1 GCA_031283395.1 Candidatus Adiutrix sp. | reverse complement strand
TTAAAATCCCGTCGCCAGCATTGAACAAGCACCGATAAATACCATAAAAACCCGTCTTTAACAAGGATAGCAAGATGAAAATAAAAAATTACTTGATTCGCCAGAAATTTCAAGGCGATATAAAATTTACCAATACAATCGATTGGTTGTATGGCAGATTGGTGAAGTTAACAGTATAATTCCCATTCTTTTTACAGAATAACCACTTGATTTAATTGGTGCGCCCGGCAGGGCTCGAACCTGCAACCCACAGCTTAGAAGGCTGTTGCTCTATCCGGTTGGGCTACGGGCGCTTTTTCAGGTGGAGTTTAGCACAGAAGACCGTTGGTCACAACATAACCGGGGCGAGGGAGCCAGGGGAAGCGCTAGTCGTCCCGGCCGCCGCGGCGGCGCTCCCGGCGAAGCCGGTTCTTCCAATCCGGGGCGTCGCCGTGCTTGCCCGGGGCCTTGCCCCGGTGAAGGGCCGGCGTTCCCGCCAGAGGCAAGACGGGCGGCTCCTGGATCCGGGGAGCCGGCTCTTCTTCGGGCACGGGCGGCCCACTGAGGAATTCGGCCGGCACCTCGTCCGTCAGCCACAGCCGGTCTGAGTAGGGCCGGAAAACCACCCCGGCCTGGCCCGCCCGGACCGCCCGCACCGTCACCAGGACCGCCGCCGGCGACTGCCTGCGGCCGACCCGCAAAGCCAGTTCCTCCTCCGACCACAGCCGGACCACCTCTTCCCCCGCCTTGGGTCTAAGGCCCCGCCGGCTGATGGCGGCCCAAGCCGCGGGCTTGAAAGCCGCGTAGAGCGCTTTAGGCAGGTCCGGCCCGGCCGGCGCTTCCGGGGGCGGACCGGCCAGGGCGGGCTTGAGCCTAATCAAGTCCGCCTCCATTTCCAAGGGAGAGGCGGCCCCGGGCTGGTTGACCAGCATCAGGATCTGACCCTCCCGCACGCCCCGCCAGCCTTCTTCATCGTGGAGGGCGGCCACAAGGGCCTTAAGGGACACAAAACCCCCGGCCTCGGGGTGGAGACCGAATTCATCCGGCGCCGTGCCCAAAACGTAGCGCAACATTTTCTCCAGACTGTCCTGGCGCCTGATAGTTTTGCTGGTCATTGCCGAACCGCCGTGCTATATTACCCGAAAAATATCAATATTTTTCACTAAAAGCGAGGGCCATATGTTCAAAAAATTCTCCAGCCTGCCCGACCCCTCCGAGCGCCTGGAGATATTCAACCTCTTGAAGTTCAACCTGGCCCTCTGCCGGCGCCTGGGTGAATTTTTGACCCTGATCGTCCTTATCGCCGGCTTCGGCGGGTTTGCCGGACGGCCGGCCGCCTCCGGCCCGCCCCTGGCCTACGCCGCCCTCCTCATCGGCCTGGCCCTTTTTTGCGCCGCCCTGCCCCGCTGGCTGTTCCTGGCGGCCGAATCGACCCTGGCCGCCGATTTCGGCCTGGACCCCCGCCCGGGCCGCCAGCGCCTGGCGGCCTGGGCCGCCCTGGAGAGCCGCTGGTTTTTGGCGGCCTGGCTCTTATCCGTGCCGCTGTTTCAACTCCTGGCAGTCCTGGACCTCTGGGCCTGGACCCTGACCGCCCTGGCCTCGGGAGCCGGATTATTGCTCCTCGATGCCCTCAAGCCCCACTGGTTAAGGCCCGAGAAGCTGCGCCCTCCCCTGGAGGGGGAAGTGGACCCGAACCTCGGCCTGCGTTTCGACAAATGGGCCGGGCAAATGGGCTTCAAACCCTGGCCCCTACGCGTGGCCACCACTTTCAGCCCCTTTCTGGAACCTCCCCGCTTAAGCGGCTTCGGCCCCACCCAGACCCTGGTCATATCTGAAAAGGCCCTGGGCGCCTTCACCCCCCGGGCCCTGAACCTCCTGGCCGTTTCGGCCATGGTGGAGGGCCTGGTCAAGGCCCCCCTGAAATTTCTTTTTCTGCGCGGCTGCGCCCTGGCCGTGGCCGTCCCCCTGGCCGCCGTCTTCATCAGCACTCTGGGGACCCGCCTGTGGCTTTATCCCCTGGTCCACAACCCGGCCCTTATCATCCTGGTCTGGCTGGCGGGCTGGCTCGGGCTGGCCCTGGCCGACTTTTCCACCCGCCTGGTCCGGCGGGACCTTTCGACTCAACTGGCCGCCGCCGCCGCCCTGATCTTGAAAGATGACGAGGCCGCCGACGCCGCCAGGACCACCCTGTCCGTAAAAAACCTGGAAGAAGAAACCCCGCCGGCCTGGAGGAACTGGTTCAGCCGCCATCACAGCCGCCCTATTTTCCTCAAACGCTTCCAATACTACCGCCGCCTGAATGCGAACGCCATTGCCTCCCAGCCTTCCAAAAACTCATGACCGGGCAAGCCGGCTTACCTTTCCGTCAGGGCGGGACGGCGGGGGTAAGGCCGGCCGCCCCCCCGGCCGTCAACAATGACCGTCAGATCAACCACCGCTTCCTGGAGGATATCGGCCTGATCGACCAAAGACCCGGCCGCCCGGGCTGATTCGTCGGCCTTGGCCGTGTCCGCCCGGCTGACCTCGTCCATATGGGACATGGAATCCTTGATCCGGCGGATATTGTCGGACTGCTCCCGGGAAGCCTCGGCCACGGCCCGGAATAGCTCGGCGACGGTATTGATCTGGCCTTCGATGGAGGAGAAACCCTCGGCCGTCTGGTTGACCAGCCCCGCCCCGGAGGAGATGCCTTCAATGGTGGAGGCCAAAAGTTCCGAAGTATTCTTGGCCGCCTCGGCCGAACGGCCGGCCAGGTTGCGGACCTCGTCAGCCACCACGGCGAAACCGGCCCCGGCTTCACCGGCCCGGGCCGCCTCCACCGCCGCGTTCAAGGCCAGAAGATTGGTTTGAAAAGCTATTTCATCAATAGTTTTAATAATTTTTGCTATCTCCACGCCAGAGGCCGAAATGCGGGTCATGGCCTCGGTCAAAAGGGCCATGGACTTTTCAGCCGTTTCAAAAGAGGCCTTGACCTGGGCCATCAACTCGCTGGCCTGGCCCGAATCACTGGCGTTGCGCTGGGTCATGGAGTTGAACTCATCCACAGCCGAAGCCATGTCCGACAAGCCGGCGGCATTGCTTCTGACCCCTTCCAGAAGGTCCCGGGCGGCCGAGGTGAGCGAACCGGAGGCCTGGCCCACGGCCCGGGCCCCCTCGGTCAGGCGGTAAATCATTTTATGGATGGGCCGGGAGATGCCCCGGATCAGAACCGCGGCCGATACGGCGCTCAAAACCAGGGAAGCCAGGGCGCCCAAGGCCAGGATCCACATGAACTGCCTCAGGGTGGCGCCGCTGTTGGCCGCGGCCCGCCAAGCCCGCTGGTTGCCTAAATCCTTTAAGGAAGTCGCAGCCGCGATGACCGCCCCGGAATACTTGAAACGCTCGGCCTCGGCCTTCAGATCCAGGTCCAAAGCCTCTTTCAGGCTATGGAGATTGCCGCTGATGGCGGACCAGGACTCGCCCAGGTTGAGACTCGCGGCCGCCGGGGTCCGCCCCGGCTCAGCCAGGAGGGCTCTTTCCAAGGCCCCCCCCCGGTCCAGAAGGGCCTGGATGTTTTGGAAACCCTCCTCCCGCTGCCGATAGCGATACTGAGTGCTCAGGTTCATCAAATCGTTGGCGGCGGCCATAAGGCCATGCCAGCGCCCGACCGTCTCCGGGTCGTCGGAGATGGTGTTCCGGGCCAGGAAATCCTCCACCGCATCGCGCAGGGTCTCGCAGCCGAAGAGAGCCCCTTCCAAGCTGCTGTTTATGGCCTTGATGCTGTCCGGCAGGGTTTCAGCCAGTGCCCGGAACTTTCTATAACTGTCTTCCAGAGCCGTCAGAGGGGCGGTGAAGTCCCGTCCGCCGGCATACCGGGCCAGCGAGGCCTTCAACTGGTGAAGATTTTTGACCGCTTCAGCGTTGTAGACCAGGGATTCGACCAGAATCTCCGGATCGACGTTGCCCCGGTAGGCCTGGATCATCTGGCTCTCCCGGGCGATGGAATATTGGATGACGCTGGCCCGGTCCAGAAGGGGCAGGAGTTCCCCGCTCAAGTGCTCCGCTTCCCGGCTGGCCGGCAGGGCCGTCCAGAAGATGACCGTGGACAGGGTGACATAGATCAGGTTGGTCAGCACGAAGCCCAGAATTATTTTAGTGGCCAGCTTCATTCATAATCCTCCGCTTTCGCCTTTCAGTTCCCCGCGCCGAACCATTTGCGGCGGATGGCCTCATCCAGGCCCTTGTCCCGAACCGCCTTGATGCCGTCATTGATCATGATCAGAAGTTCCAGATCCTCCAAGCGCATAGCCGCGCCGTAAAGCTCCTCGGCCCCGGGGGTTTCAATGACGGCGGCCATTTTCAGCCGGCCCGCGTAATCAGGCCCCGTAATAAAAGCCTGGGCCACAATGTCTTCGCAGACCACGGCGGCCAGTTCGCCCTTGGCCAGGGCCGCCAAGGCCTCTTCGATGTCCTCAAAGGGGACCATCTCGGCCTCGCTGGTCTTGGCCAGGAGGTCCTCGGCGGTGGTGCCGCCCTGGACGCCCACCTTCAGGCCCTTGAGCTGGCGCGGGCTGGTATAAGCCGAAGCCGTCGGCGTCACCAGGCTCTGGCGGACTATGTAGTAGGGAATGCTGAAATTCATTTCCCGGCGGCGTTCCGGGGTGATGGTGACCGAAGAGATCACCATGTCCCAGCGCTTGTCCTTGAGGCCGGTGAAAATATCGTCCCAGGGCGTTTTGACCAGTTCCAGCTCGCACCCGGCTTCCCGGCAGACGGCCTGGAAATAATCCACGCTGTAACCGACGACCCGGCCGCCGTCATCCAAAAGCTCCATAGGCGGCCAATTCGGCTCGACGGCCACCCGGATGGGCCCGGCCGACGCCGCGCCCGGCAGGGCCAGACCGGCGGCCAGGACGGCCAGCGCCCAAAACCTGGACCAGGAAAACATGGCAGTTCCTCCGCCGTAAAAAATAGGCATGGCTCGAAAGTGAAACCTATTTTTACATTAGGACGTGCCTAATGTAAAGCCATAAAGCCCCAGGGTTACAGAAAAAAGACAACTGTGACCAGGACGAAGAGGGGGACCAAAACGCCCACCGACCAGACCATGTAACCGAAAAAGCTGGGCATTTTCACGCCGTTCTCCACAGCGATGGAGCGGACCATGAAATTGGGCGCGTTGCCGATATAGGTGTTGGCGCCCATGAACACCGCCCCGGCGCTGATGGCGGCCAGGGTGGCGGACAACTCGGTTACCAGATGGGCGGCCTCGCCGCCGGCCAGGTTGAAGAAGACCAGGTAGGTGGGCGCGTTGTCCAGAAAGCTGGAGAGCACACCGGTGAGCCAGAAATACATATGGTTCACCGGCTGACCATCGGCCGTCGAAGCCAGGGCCACCAGGCCGGACAGGGCGCCTTCGGACCCGGCCCGCAGAATGGCTATGGCCGGGGCCATGGTGATGAAGATGCCGGCGAAGAGAATGGCCACCTCGGCTATGGGGTCCCAGGTGAAACCGTTGCCTTGCCGAATATCCTTGCGGGTCAGGACCAGGGACAGGCCGGCCAGCCCCAGAAGGGCGACATCCCGGACGAGGTTGGGCAGTTCCACGTAAATGTCGGCCCAGACATGAAACCGCACCTCGCTGACCCAGACGCCGCTTAAGAGCACCATCCCCACCACTCCGCCCAGGAGAAGGAAATTGACGCTCCCTTCCAGCCGCAGCCGTTCCACCGGGCCCTCCGCCGCCGGTCGGGGCCGGCCCTCTTTATTGTAGAGAACGGTATCCAGGACATAGTAGATCAGCAAAAGGGCGACCCACAGGCATAACGCCTTGACGAAAAGATTGACGGTCGGCCAGAAAAAGGGCACCCCTTTGAGAAAACCCAGGAAAAGCGGCGGGTCGCCCAGGGGGGTCAGGGAGCCGCCAATATTGGCCACCAAAAAGATGAAGAAGACGACGGAATGGACGCGATAGCGCCGATGGGCGTTGGCCCGGAGGAGGGGCCGGATGAGGAGCATGGCCGCCCCGGTGGTGCCCATGAAGCTGGCCAGGAGCGTACCGATGAGGAGTATGAGGGAATTGACCCTGGGGGTGCCGACCAGGGAGCCGGCCAGGCGGATGCCCCCGGCGATGGTGAACAGGGACAGAAGCAGAATGACGAAGGGCATATATTCCAGGAGCATGGTCTCCGCGGCCACATAGACGGCCACGCTCGGGCCGAAGGCCAGGGCGCAGGGAATGAGGAACATGGCGGCCCAGCCGAAAGAGGCCTTGCCGAAATGAGGTTCCCAGACATGATGGATGAGAAGAGGCCCCAAGGCGATGGACAAAAGCATCCCCGCGAAGGGCAGCGCCCACCAGCCTGAGAGTTCCCCTCCGGCCAGATGGTGGGCTTCGGCCGCCCAAGCCGGGGCCGGACCGGCGGCGGCCAGTAAAAGCGACAGGAGCCCGGGGACAAGCGCTCGCGAAATTTTCATAGTCAGTTCCCCTAACGTGGTAATTGTTATTTTTCAAAAGCCCGGCGGCCCGGCCGGAAGGCCCCCGAAAGTCCATATATAGTTTTCCACTATAGCAATCCCGGCCCGACAAGGCAATATATGGGGTTGCTTTTTTAAGCGGACTCTGCTAAATTAATAAAGCTTTTTTTAGCTATTTCGGGCTTAATTATTTAAATAAGGCTAGCACCAACGGAAGATCCCCCGCGGCCGCACGGGCCAGCGCCAGTCAACACACCAAGTCAACGCCAGGCCGGGAAGACAGCCAAATCCAACCCGGCCCAGAGTTAAACCAAGCCAAGGAGACCTGAAAGATGGAAGGATTTTTGACCCAATTCGACAAGTGGGCGGATACCCTCAGCGGGTATGTCTGGGGGCCTTACGTGCTCTTTCCCTTGCTCATCGGCACCGGCATCTTCCTGATGGTCGGCGTGAAATTCATGCCCCTGTTCAAGGTCGGCCCGGCCCTGAAGACCATGTGGAGCGGCCGCAAGCCCAAAGAAGGCCACGAAGGGGAACTGACCCCCTGGCGGGCCCTGATGGCCTCCCTGGCCGCCACCGTGGGCACGGGCAACATCGTGGGCGTGGCCACGGCCATTTACATGGGCGGGCCCGGGGCCGTGTTCTGGATGTGGGTGACCGGTTTCCTGGGCATGGCCACCAAGTTCTGCGA
>JAITBV010000092.1 GCA_031283395.1 Candidatus Adiutrix sp. | reverse complement strand
GTTGGTCATGGACATTTCCCGCATTTCCGCGTTCATCTGGCACATGGCGCAGGTGGTGACGAGGCAGTCCGCCCCCTGCTCGGCCGCGCCGCTGACGATCTGGGAAACCATGTCTTCGGCGATCTCGGGATAGACGGCCGAAACAAAGGCGCTGCAGCAGCGGTGAGGCCAGGGCCAGGTGATGGCTTCGGCCCCGGCCTCCAGGATGATGCGGTCAACAGAGTCGCGCGGGGGACCGGCCGGACGCAAGACCTTGGGATACATGGCCCCGCAGCCGTACCAGACGGCCACCTTCAACCCGGTCAGAGGCTTGGTGCCCTCCAGGGTATGGGTGCCCTGGCGGACGAGGTTGAAGACATGGTGGTAGAGGTCATAAATATTCAGGACCGGATCGGTGAGATTGATGCGGCCGAATTCCTCCTCATTCTTTTTCCGCACTTCCGCGTCTTCCAGCAGGTGATGCCGGGCCGTGGACATGTTGCGGAAGCAGTTGGGACAGGGCACCACCACCGGGCGGCCCAGGGGGGCCTTGGAGAGGTTGCGGGCCCCCAGGGAGATGGCTATGTCGTGGCCCAGGGCGTGGCCGGCGGAGGAGCCGCAACAGTTCCAGTCTTCCAGTTCGTAGAACTTCAGCCCCATTTTTTGCAGCACGATGGCCTGGGAACGGTTGGACTCGTCGGCGCCGGTCTTCATGGTGCAACCGGGGAAATACGAGGCTTCCAGCAGATATTGACTCATGGCGGGCCTCCTTTTCTCAATAATCGGCCCAGGGGCCGGCGTCGAGGATCTTGCGGACGGCGGCCCGCCCGTTGCTCATCAGGCGGGAGGGCAAAATGTGAAGTTTGTGCATCATGAGCATCTTCGTGCCCAGGATGGCGTCCTGGAACCAGGCCTTGGGGCCCAGGCCCATGGTGCGGATCTTGTGTTCCCCCATCAACTCCAGCTTGGCCACCCGGCCGTGGCGGCGGGCGGTGTTCAGCATGCAGCGGTGGAACTCCCAGAGAGGCTTGTCGCCCACGGGCAGTTTCTCGGCCAGGCATTCCTGCCGCAGATAGTCCATGACCGAGGCGATGTTGATGGCCATGGGGCAGACCGCCGCGCAGGTGTGGCAACCCAGGCAGCGCCAGACGGTGTTGGAAGTGAGAGCCTCGCGCTTGAGCCCCAGCACCACCAGCCGCATGATGCCGTGGGGGCCGTAATCCATGTATTGATACATGGGGCAGCCGCCGGAACAGCTCAGGCAGGTGAGGCAGGCATTAAGATCGGTGCCCGCGATTTCAGCCACCTTGTGGGGGAAAGCCGCATCGCTGTCACTGACCTTGATGGGTTCAGAAGAGGCAAATTTCTTGTTCGCCGGTTCCATATGAACTCCTTGGGAAAAGGGGTGAAAACGGGCCGTCCCCGGTCCGGGCCGGCCGCCATCAGCCTTTGCCCCCGCCCGCCTTTGCCCCCACCCCGCGGCCGGACGGCCTGGATTTCTCAGACGCCGAAAGCCCGCGAAGCCTTGGAGGCGGCCCCGGACGGACCGCTTCAGGATGATGGATTTAAAGAGTATAACATATTATCAAATCAAAATAAAGATAAAACCAGGGGCCGGCGGCCCCCCAAGACTCATTGACCCCTGGAGGCAAAATGAAAACGCCCGCGGCGCTTGAGATAAACCTCAAGTTTCAAATGAAAAAAGTTAAAAAAATCCCAAAAAAGATTAAAGCGGAGTTTAAAAAAGCCGATAAGACACTTGAAGACGGCGCGCCAGCGCCAGGAGCCAACGACCCTGGAGAGAAGAGGCCGACCATGAGTTTGACGATCAACCACAATATGATGGCCTATAACACCCACCGGCGCCTGAATATGGCCTATGCCCGGCTGAGCCAGAACACCCAGCGCCTGGCCTCCGGGCTCCGGATCAACGGCCCGGTTGACGGCCCGGCCGCCTTCGCCGTCCGGGAGATCATGCGGTCGGACCTCGGCACCCTCCAGCAGGGGCTCCGCAACGCGGCCGACGGGGTGAGCATGCTCCAGACCGCCGAAGGGGCCATGGCCGTCATTGATGAAAAACTCATTCGCATGAAGGAACTGGCCGAACAGGCCGCCACCGGGACCTATACCACGGTGCAGCGGGAAATCATCAATTCCGAATATCAGGCCATGGCCGCGGAAATAGACCGCATCGCCAACGCCACCGTATTCAACGGAGTCAAGCTCCTGGACGGCTCCATCAGCGACCTCCACCACGGCCTGGGGCTTAAGATACATTTCGGCCTGACCAACAGCCAGGCCGAGGATTACCACTTCGTCAATATCGGCGATGTCCGGGCCACCACGGGCACGGGCCTTAGGGTGGCCGGGGACGCGCGTTACGAAATATGGGGCAACACCAGCTATGCCGACAGCTTCAGGGCCGAAGCCTGTTGCGGGGGCGGCGTCACCAGCCTGGGCGAACCGGTGGACGGCTGGCGGGCGGGCGACATCTTCTCTTTCGGCTACAACTGGGACCTGGGCGTGACCTGCGAGGACAGCCTCACCCGGGGCCGCTACATCGCCGGGGCCTGGGCGGCCCGCGGGGAGGATTTCACCCTGGGCCAGCTTCTGGACCAGGTCAACCGCGGCACCCAAGCCCGGGTGCGCATCGATATCAAGGACCGCCCCGAGACCAGGTATGAGATACAGTCGAGCGGCGGCCAGAGCCTTGACATCACCGCCTACGGCTCCCCGGCCCTCGGTTCGGTCTGCCAGCGGGACCTGATGATAATCGGCGATATCCCGGTCGCCATAGCCAATGAGGCCTCGCCACCCTCGGTCTGCTTCGGCTTCGGAAATTCCGCCTGGCCGCGGGCCGATCTCTTTCTTTACGACCCAGACAGCCAGGCCTGGGTGACAAAAGACGACCGCTACGAAGTGGCGTTCGACGATTTCAATTCCGCCAGCCTTCAAGCGGGCCTTGGCCCGAGCTATACCATAACCAGCGCCGGCGGTTCATACACCTTCTTCATGGCGTCCGCCGCCACCTCCGGCGGAGCGGGGCTCACCTGGAATTTGGCGGACAGCCAATGGGAACACAACGGCGCCGCGGTCGAGGTCACGGCCCGGGACGAAGTGTGGCCGGTGTTCACCCTTCCCGACGGCCAGACCGTGCCCCACGACCTGGTGGAATTTGATCCCGCCGACGGCTACCGGCTGAAACTCGGCACTCCGGTCAATGAATACTCCGGGCTCACCCTGAACGATCTGGTCGAGGGCGACCCCCTGGCCCATGCCTTCCAGTGGTCTTTCGGCAATGAAGTCTACTTTTACGGCAGCGCCTCCCTGGTCCTGGGAGCCCTGCCCGAAGGCGACTTCAGCCTGACCCGGGTGGGTTCCGGCAACACCTATCTCAGCCCGGCCTCGGCTCTGGTCGCGGCCATCAACGGCAATACGGACAGCGGTTTCTGGGCCAGGGTGGAGGACGACCCCGGCTATTACCGGGACGGCTACACCACGGTTTACGTATTCTGCAAGGAGGCCGGGGATTCAAGCTGCCTGGAGGCCTGCGACCGGGCCCTGGGCCTGGCGGGCAACTTCAGCCGGGTGGAAGACCTGGTGCTGTGGTTCAACGATGAGACCGGTGAATCCAACAACCGGGGCGTAGTCTTCAACAACGGCGGCAAATACTGGGGGACCCTGAAGGCCAGCCCCAACGGCTACGGCAGCTTTTACCTGGAGCTCACCGGCCGGGATCTGGGCGCGGGCCGGGATCTTAAGATATTGAACGTGGGCTCCGGGGCCGACCTGGACCTCGGCGCCCTGGCCGGCCTGGGTTTCGGCCTGCGGCCTGACGGGAGCCCGGCCCGGAACCTCGGCGGCCTGGATTCGTCCGGGTTCGTGGAGACCCAGAACGCCGACGACGGCGATTGGGCCGGAGCCCACCTGCGCACCCAGAGCCACGCCCAGGAAGCCCTGGAGGCCCTGACCGCGGCCATCGAACGCAAGGAAAAAATCCGCACCGCCCTGGGGGCCTACATGAACCGCCTGGAAAACACCATGAACCACATGGAAATAAGCATGGAGAACCTGCAGAGGGCCGAAAGCGTCATCTCAGACGTGGACATCGCCCGGGAAATGACCGACTTTGTCAAGAACCAGCTCCTGACCCAGGCGGGCGTCTCGCTCCTGAGCCAGGTCAACAGCCTGCCCCAGATGGCCCTGGCCCTTTTAAACGGCTGACCCAAGGCTTCGGCCTGAAACAAAAAACCGCCGGGATGAACCCGGCGGTTTTTGTTTCAGGCGCCTATGGCGCCTTATTCGTATTCGGCGTTGAGAAGATAGGCCAGGCGGCGGTGGGCCCACCACTGGTAGAGTATGACTATGGGCACGAAGATCAGGGCCACGACCAGCATGATGCCCAGGGTCTTGGGGGTGGACGAGGCATTGGCGATGGTCAGGGCCCCGGCCGGATCCAGCCTGGAGGGCAGGAGGTTGGGATAGATGCCCATGACCCCGGTGAGGGTCAGGGTTATGATGCCCAGGCCGTTGAAGATGAAGGCGGATTTAGTGTTCGGGGTCCGGTAGAGCTGGTGGCCGCCGGCCAGGAAGGCCACGGCGCAGGCCAGGGGCAGGCCCAGAAGCAGAGGAGAGGTGACGTAGTTGACCCAGAGGCCGGCCCAGGCGAAGGTCAGGACCACGTAGATCAGAAAGAGAACCAGGAAGATGGGCCAGAGGGTCTTGGCCACAATGATGCTCTTGTCCGACAAGTCGCCGCTGACCCGCCAGGAGAGATACAGGGCCCCGTGGAGCGCGAACATGATCACGAAGAGCACCCCGCCCAGGAGGCAGTAGGGGTGGAGCAGGCTCAGGGTGTTGCTGGTCAGGCCCAAAACCTCGCAGCCCCGGAAGAAATGGTCGGCATCCAGGGGCAGGCCGCGGAAGATGTTGGAAAAGGCCACGCCCAGCAAAAGGGGCGCCAGAAAGCTGGCCCCGGCCAGGATGCAGTCCCAGCTCTGCCGCCAGAGCGGGCTCTGGCTCTGGTGCCGCAGTTCCGCCGCCGCGCCCCGGAGAATGAGCATCAAAAGCAGAAGCAAAAGGGCGGTGTAGAGGCTGGAGAACATGACGGCGTAGGCCAGGGGGAAGGCGGCGAAGGTCACGCCGCCGGCGGTGATGAGCCAGACCTGGTTGCCGTCCCAGACCGGGCCGGTGACCAGGTGCATGGCGTCGCGCTCGCTTGCGGAACCCAGGCCGATGACCGGCACCAGCATGCCGATGCCGAAATCAAAGCCGTCCAGAGCGAAGTAGATGGCCCACAAAAGGCCCCAGAGGAAA
>JAITBV010000036.1 GCA_031283395.1 Candidatus Adiutrix sp. | reverse complement strand
GACGGCGCGGTCTACAGCGCCCCGGTCATCCAGGACCGGATCGGCGGCGGCCGGGCGGTCATCAACGGCATCGGCAACTACGACGAGGCCCGGGACCTGGCCGTGGCCCTGCGGGCCGGGGCCCTGCCGGCCCCGGTCAAGGTGCTGGAAGAACGCACCGTGGGCCCGACCCTGGGGGAGGACTCCATCCGCATGGGCCTTAAGGCCGGCGCCCTGGGTCTTAGCCTTATCCTGGTCTTCATGGCCTTCTACTACCGCCGGGCCGGACTGGTGGCCGACGCGGCCCTGGCCCTGAACTTTCCCCTCATCCTCGGCGCCCTGGCCGCCCTGGGGGCCACCCTGACGCTCCCGGGCATCTTCGGCCTGGTCCTGACCATGGGCATGGCCGTGGACGCCAACGTGCTCATCTTCGAACGCATCCGCGAAGAGATGCGGGCCGGCAAGACCCCCAAGGCGGCCGTGTCCGCCGGCTTCGACCGGGCCTTCTGGACCATCTTCGACTCCAACCTGACCTCCATCCTGGTGGCCATGATCCTCTACCAATTCGGCACCGGGCCCATCCGGGGCTTTGCCGTGACTTTGAGCATCGGCCTTCTGTCCTCCATGTTCACGGCCATCTTCTTCTCCCGGCTGGTCTTCGACCTGGCTCTCAGCCGCCGCCGGGACAACCGGGAACTCAGCCTCGGCCGCCTGGAAATCGTCAAACCCGGGGTCAACCTCAACTTCATGGGCCGCCGCCGCCTCATGCTGTCGCTGTCCACCCTGCTGGTGCTGATCAGCATGGGCTCCATCCTCACCAAGGGCCTGGAACTGGGCATCGATTTCTCCGGCGGCGCCCTGGTCCAGGCCCGCTTCAGCGAAAGCGTCGACACCAACGACATCAGGGGCGCCCTGAGCGAGGCCGGCTTCGTTGAAGCCCGCATCCAGACCTTCGGCGCGCCGGGCGACCACGAATTTCTCATCAACCTCAAGGACGAGGCCGAAGAGACCCGGATAGAAGAGGGCCAAACCACAATAGGCATAATGGCCGGGCAGGCCCTGATCGAGCGTTTCGGAGCCGAGGGGGCGGATATCCGCCGGGTGGAGATGGTGGGGCCCCAGGTGGGCCGGGACCTGCGCGGCCAGGCTTTCAGCGCCCTGTTCTACAGCCTCCTGATGGTCATCATCTACATCTCCGGCCGCTTTGAACACAAGTGGGGCACCTCAGGCGCCTTCGTGGCCGCTCTTCTGGGCGTTTGCTACCTGGGCTCCCTTTTGGGCGCCGATCTGGCCCTCCTGACCGTCCTGGCTCTCCTGGCCACCCTGGCCCTCTGCTATTATCTGGGCTTCCAATATGCCCTGGGGGCCATCCTGGCCTTGCTCCACGACATCATCATCACTGTGGGGGCCTTCTCCCTTCTGGGCAAGGAAATGTCCCTAAGCTTCGTGGCCGCCATCCTGACCGTCGTGGGCTTCTCCATCAACGACACCATAATAATCTACGACCGCATCCGGGAACACGTTTCCAGGAGCGGCCGCAAGCTGGATTACGGGGCGACCATCAACCGCAGCCTCAACGAGACCCTGTCCCGCACCGTCCTGACCGCCGGCACGACCATCATGGCCACCCTGGCCCTGTATGTATTCGGCGGCCAGGCCAACCAGGACTTCGCCCTGGCCCTCCTCATAGGCTTCGCCGTCGGCACCTTCTCCTCCATCACGGTGGCCGCGCCGGTGCTCCTTTTCTGGCCCCAGCCGGGCGGAGGCGAAAAAAATACAGCCCCGGCCCGCAGGGCCGTCCCGGCCTGACACCCGCGGGCGAAGGCCATGGGCGAGATCCTGTCCCTCGGCCAGGCGGCCGACCAAAGGCTACGCCTGGCCGAGGCCGGCCGGACCCTGGTCTTCACCAACGGCTGCTTCGACCTCCTGCACCCGGGGCACCTGCGCTACCTGGCCGAAGCCCGGGCCCTGGGCGACTTTCTCCTGGTGGGGCTCAATTCCGACCGCTCGGTCCGGGCCCTCAAAGGCCCGGACCGACCCATTCTGGCTGAAGCGGTGCGGGCCGAGATGCTGGCCGGCCTGGCCGCGGTGGACGCCGTGACCGTCTTCGACCAGGAGACGCCCCTGGAACTCATAACCATTCTGGAACCGGACGTCCTGGTCAAAGGCGGGGACTGGCCTCCGGACCGGATAGTCGGGGCCGGGGTAGTCAAAGGCCGGGGCGGCCTGGTCCTGTCCCTGACCCTGGCCGAAGGCTTTTCCACCACCGCCCTCCTGGGGCTTATCCGGCGCCGGCTCTGAAACCAACGCGTTTGATGCTTATGGCCGCTAAAAACCTCTACGCCGTCTTGGGCGTCAACGAAAAATCCGGGCCGGAGGAACTTCGCCGGGCCTGGCTACGTCTGGCCGTCCAATACCACCCCGACCGCAACCCAGGCGATGCCAAGGCCGAGGAACGCTTCAAGGACATCAGCCAGGCCTACGCCATCCTGAGCGATCCGACGGCCAGGGCCCGCTATGAACGCACCCGCCCCAGGGCGGACGCGCCCAAGGCCGACGGCCCCCGGACCGGGCCCGAAAGCCGGACCGCCGAAGCCAAGGCTGAAGACCCGCGGGCCGACAGTTCCCGGGCCGAACCAAAAGGCCGGGCCGCCGGCCCCCGAACCCAGGCCGAACCCGAAGAACACCCGGACTGGACGGAGATCCTGAACACCTTCTTCCAAACCCCGAAAGGCCGGGACACCCTCAGAGAACTGGAAGAGGAACTGCGCCGGGCCGGACTCAATTTCTCCTCCGGCCGCCTGGCCCGCTGGTTCCGGACCCGGCGGCCGGACGTTTCGGAAAGGATCCGGGACAGCTTTACGCGCCTCCGGGCCTGGGCCCGGCGGCGGGCCGCCCGCTACGACCTCAGTTACGATCTGGCCCTCTCGCCCGAGACCGCGGCCAAGGGGACCACGGTGGAAATAAGCTATCCCCTGGATAACGGCCGTCGCCAGGAACTCAAGATAAGCCTCCCGGCCGGCCTTAAAAACGGCGCCCGCTTCCGCCTGCCGGACCAGGGCCTGCTCCGCCCGGAAGGCGGCCGGGGCGACCTGGTGCTCACCATCCACCAGGGCTTCGCCCTGGACCATGGTCCGACGAATTGAGATACGGCGCCGGCTAAAGCGCCCACGGCGCTTGACCGGGAGGCGGCAAAGGGCATATAATGGCCTGAAAGCTGGTAAATTCTCTACAGCCCGACGGAACAATAGAACAAACATTCATTATTGATGCCTGCGGGACTAAACGAGGTGGGACCCATGAAACTTTCGCGGAAAATGTATCTTGGATTTTTCATAGTCATCTTCCTGGCGATCATCCAGGGGATAATAAGCGCCCGCACCATAATGACTATAACGGCCAGGGTCGACCGCATGGCCAACGAATACACGCACGAAGTGGTGCTGGCCAGCAACCTGCGCAACGAGATATCCATGGCCGGCTACTTCATGCGGGCCTACTTCATATCCCTCAATCCCAATGACTATGATTCCGGCGTCGAACGCATCAAGGGCGCGGAAAAACTTTTGGTCGAACTGAGGGCTCTGGACGCGAGGCAAACCAATCTCCCGAAGCTCAGAGGCCTTATCTCCAAGCTCGACCCCGACCTGCGCCGGTATGCCGAACTGTGCGCCTCCATAGATGTTTTGGCGCGAAAGAACAACTCCCTGAGGCTCGAGGAAGCCACATCCTTCCGGGATATGCTCACCAAGAGAGATGGGCTGTCACGCTATTTCAACGAAGATCTGGCCGTGGAGGAGTCCGTCTACCGGGCCAACTTCTCCCGCGAGGCGGCCGACCAGCTCGTGCGGCGGCATACACGCATAACTTTACTCGAAAACCTGCTAAAACAAGCCGCCACGCTGACTGCGGAGCTGTGGATCGGCATGGGCCTGTCGGACAACGAGGCCATCGGAAAACTGCGGGAAGACTCCGCCAGGCTGGTCGCCGCGGCCGAGGATCTGCTGCGGGACACGCGGCAACAGAAAAACATCCCTCCCGTCCGGGAGTTTGTTGAATACGCGAACATGCTGAACGAATCCGTAAAGTCGATATATGAGAACGGGTCCGAGATGGGCGCGCTGGGAGCCGAGCGGGTCGGGGTGTTCAACTCCCTGCTGAGCCTGTCGGCTGAATTGGCCGAAGCGGGCGAAAACAGCATCAAGACAGCCGATGTCGAGGTGCAGGCCGATGCCAAACGGGATCTCCGCCTGGTCGTCGCCGCTGTCATCCTCATGGTGGGGCTCGGCCTCGCCGCCGCCTTGTGGATCGTCAGATCCATCTCGACGGAAGTGGAAAAGACCGCCGCGCTCCTGGAAACGGCCGCCAACCGGCTGAACCGCGAAGCGGCCTCCATCAACATCGCCTGCGACGAACTCGCCGAAATGTCTTCCCAGCAGTCCTCCAGCCTGGAAACGACCTCCTCCGCCCTCGAGGAGGTCACCTCTATGGCCAAGCAAAACTCGGACAACATCCAGCGGACCAACAGCGAGACCTCCCAGGTGGTCAGGCAGATCGAGGAAGGCTCGGAAGCGGTCGCCGACATGAACAAGGCCATGGCCGAAATAGAGGATTCCGCCGGGAAGATCAGCTCCATCATCAAGACGATCGAGCAAATAGCCTTCCAGACCAATCTGCTGGCCCTAAACGCCGCGGTCGAGGCGGCCCGGGCCGGCGAAGCGGGGATGGGGTTTGCCGTGGTGGCGGATGAGGTCAGGAATCTCGCCCAGAGATCGGCCCAGGCAACGCATGACACCACCGATCTAATCCACGGAACAGTGGAACGGGTGCGCCGGGGCGGTGAAATAAGCCAGCGTCTGAGCGAAATGTTCCATATGATAGAAACCAGCGCCCAGAACGTCGGCCGGCTGGTGGGCGAGATAACCACCGCCATACATGAGCAAAGCGCGGGCGTCAACCAGATCAACGACGCGGTCATGCAAATCGACAACGCCACCCGGCAAAACGCCGAAAGCGCGAAAAAAGTCAGGGACAACGCCCAGGACATCAACTCCGACTCGCAAAGCCTCATGGACGCCAACGCCGACCTGCACCGGCTGGTTTACGGAAAAGACGCGCCCATGCGGACACCTGTCTCCGCCGGGCAGAACGTAAAGCTATTGAAATAATACATGCTGGCCTACATCAGAAAGAACGCCGACAGCGCCGTGGTCTGGCTGATCATCGGGGCCATAGCCCTGGTCTTCGTTTTTTTCGGCCTGGGCCGGCCCGGGGGTTCGATCGCCTTCGTCACGGTCAACGGGGAAGAAGCAGACCCCCATGAATATCAGGAACTGGTCCGGGAGGCCAACTCCAGGCTGCGGACGACAGGGCAGTCCTCGCCGGACGACGACCGTTACGCCCGGATGGCGGCGCTCAACGAGCAGATCAGCCGGATCCTGACCCGGCAGTTCGGCGAGAATATCGGGCTCCGGCCCGGCCCCCGGGCCCTCCGGGAAGCCGTGGCCGCCATTGAACACTTCCAGATCGACGGCCGTTTCAGCCTTGAACGCTACCAGGCCGCCCTGGCGGCCCAGCGCCGCTCCGCGTCCGATTTTGAGCGGGACCTGCGGCGGAACCTGACCTCGGAACGGGCCGTCAGCCTGGTCCTCGGCCTGGCCCGGGCCTTTCAGCCGGAACTCAGGGAACAGTTCCATTTCCAGGAAGACCGGGTCCGCTTTGACTACCTATTCCTGGCCGACGAGGATTGCGGCTGGGATCCAAAGCCCACGGACGAGGATTTGGCGGCCTATTACGCCCCGCGCCGGGAAAAATGGCGGCGGCCGGCGGAAATGACCATCCAGTATGTCGAGATAATCCCGGCCGACTACCAGGGTGATCCCACCTCGGCCGAGTTGGAAGACTACTATGACCATAACCGGGACCGCTTCTTTAGGCCCGAGGCGGTGGAAGCGCGGCAGATACTCGTAAGCTTCCCCTCCCTCTCGCCCGGGGAAGCCGACAAGGAGGCAACCCTGGACAAGGCCGAGGCTATCAGGCTCCGCCTGGAACAGGGCGCCGATTTCGCGGCCCTGGCCCGGGAACTGAGCGACGACCGGGCTACGTCCGAAAACGGCGGCGCTTTGGGCTTTCTCACCCGGG
>JAITBV010000012.1 GCA_031283395.1 Candidatus Adiutrix sp. | reverse complement strand
TCGTCCAAAGGCAGGGCATCCGGGTCTCCCTCGGCCGCCTGGTTGATATCGTTTTCAGACATGGCCCGCAAACGCGGCCAATCAGTCATGGAGGCGGCTGCTTTTATTTCAGCCAGAGTCAAACTGGTTATTTTTTTGGCGGAGCCGCTCTTCATAACGCTTCCTTTCCCTTATGTTGCCTCTACGGGCGGAGATCAGCCGTATGGCCTCTTCCCTGAAAGTGAAGGACACTACAAACAAGAGCCCCTCCATCTCACCGAAGGCCAAATAACGCGGCTCTCCATAATCGCGGCGGTCATCTTCCAAAATCACGGGCGCGGAAGCCACTACCAGGGCGGCCTCCCCGAAATCAACCCCGTGCTTTTTCAGATTCTGACAGCACTTATTTTCATCCCACTCGAAGTTCATAGGTTATTTTATAACTTCATTTTGTAGTTACGTGAAGACCCAATAGAAACGAAACGCCCGCCTTCTCACCTTGGTGATGGCGGGCTTGTTCGGAATGGACGGATAAGTTTACTGGATTGCTTCGGCTACCCGAACGCTTCAGCCGAACAGGTCAGCGTGGGTGCCTGTGCGCATCAGGACTTCATATCCTCCAGCAGATCGTCAGCCCGGCTGAAGCGCCCATGGCCGGATTTGATGATCTCGTCCCCGTCCCGCATGGCGGCCAGGGTGACCGCATTGGGCCGGGTCGGGCGCAGGTCGAACGGCAGACCGCCCACATTGAGGGATTGGTGAAGAAAAATATTGATAGCATCAGTGATGCTCAGGCCATACCGCGAATAAATGGCTTCCACGTCCGCCTTGACCTGGGGATCGATGCGAAGGCTCATGCTGGAACTTTTGGACATGATCAGACCCTCCCCCAATCAAAATAATACATTTGCGGCGCAAACACAATACAATGTGCGACAAGCCCGCCGTCTCACCTGGGAGATGGCGGGCTTGTTCGGGAAATGACGGAGGGGCGGTTTCAGACCTCGGTGACGCTCTTGCGGAGCATGGCCTCGGCCACCACCTGGCCGCTGACATTATAGGTGCCGGCGCTGAGGCGGGCTTTGAGGTCGTCCACCTTGTCCTGGCGGACATCCGGGGCCCCCTGGGCCAACTCGGTGGCCCGGGCCGCCAAGCGGGCCCGCTCGGACAACTGGACCACATCCCCGCCCGTTTCCGGCTTGGATTCGGGCTCCGGGGCGACGGGCCTGGTGGCGCCGGGCTGCTCGCCGGGTTTTTTTATCAATGGTCCCAAGTTGTTATTGTCAATTTTCATATTCCACCTCTTCCGGCGGCCTTATCGGTCTGCGCGGGCCAACCATGGTGCGGTTGACCTGGTTGATTATCAATTCCTCCAGACGGCGCCAGAGGGTCAGGTTTTCCTTACGACCCACGAAAGCTTCACCGCCTTCCTCCTTATCGGCCGCCCGGTCGAAATCGAGAAAGGTTATTTCCCCGGTTTCGTACCGAAGGCCCAGGGCCAGGCCGGGCCGGCCGCTGGCGGCGGTCAGTTCGGCCAGGGCCACGTAGGCCGGGTTGGCCGAAGCCGCCTGGCCCCGCTGGGGCAGGCTTCTGGCCCGGCCGATCATCTCGGCCAGGGCGTTGCGGGCGACCTTTTCCACCGCCGACAATCGGGGGGAAACCCTGGGCGGGGCCAGGAAACAGACCCTCAGGGTAGCCGACCAGCCTTTCTGGAACCGGCGGCCCAGGTTCCGCATCAAACGGCCCAGCCGCCCTGGTGTGGAAACCACCCTCGCCCCCTTGCCGCGCCCTGGCGGCCAGACTAACCTGACCGCCGTCTTTACAATCCGTATCGGCCGCGTTGGGGCCCGACTTTAACCTTAAATGATCCCTCACCTCAATTTTATTATAGAACAGCCCAGTTCCACCTGGCAAGTCTTCTCCGGCGGACCTGAAGTAAAACTTTCAGAACCTTCGGAGCCGGCCATGCCTTTACTTAGATAGCAAAAATAAGGCCAAAATGTGGACCCCGGCTTTCGCCGGGGCGGCGAAGGAGGGGCGGGGGTCCCGGCAAAAAATCACCTTGACCCTTGGGCCGGACTCTATTATAATAAAAAATTCCAGCAGCGGGCGGAGGTTTCCCATGTATGCAGTAGTCAAGACCGGCGGCCGTCAATACAAGGTGGCTCCGGGCCAGGTGGTGCGGGTCGGCAAGATCGAAGCCGAAGTGGGCGACGCGGTCTCGCTGGCCGAGGTCCTGCTGGTCAAGGACGGGGAGACCCTGAAGGCCGGAACGCCCGTCCTTTCCGGGGTCACGGTCTCGGCCACGGTGGTCGAACAGGACCGGGCCAGAAAAATCATCGTCTTTAAAAAGAAGCGCCGCCAGGGCCACCAGAAGAAGCAGGGCCACCGCCAGGACTATACGGCCCTGAAAATAACCGCCATCAACCAGGGAAGCGCTGATTAATTATACTCAATGCTTCCCTAAGAAATAATTTTTAAGGGAGATCCACCATATGGCTCATAAAAAAGCAGGCGGCTCCAGCCGCAACGGCCGCGACACCATCGGCAAGCGCCGGGGGGTCAAGCGTTACGCCGGGCAGACGGTCCGGGCCGGAAATATCCTCGTGCGGCAACTGGGCACCAAGATCCACCCGGGCCAGAACGTGGGCCTGGGACGCGACTACACCCTCTTCGCCTTGATCGACGGCGTGGTCAAATATGAACGCTACGGGGCCGACCGCAAGAAAGTCAGCGTCTATCCCCCGGCCGCCACGGCCTGACCCCTTTTTTGGATTCCGGCTTCCGCCGGAATGACGACAATCCCAACTTTCACCTTCATCCCCAAATAACCCAACACCATAAACCGTCACCCCGGCGAAAGCCGGGGTCCAGGTTTTACTCAGCCTTTCCCGGGGACAGGCCCGGAGGGCGGCCCAGGGCCGCCTCCCAGCGGGCCAGGAAGGCCCAGGCGGCCCAGGCCGGCCGGCCGGCCAAAAGATCGGCCATTAGGACGGCCCCGGCCAGGTCCCGGGCCTCGTCGGGCCGGCCCGAGGCCAAAAGCCGCTCGGCCTCGATAAGTTCGGCCGGCGGCGTTGGCTCAGGCCCTGCCAGACCAGGCGGCTCCGGCTCAATTAAATCAGGCGGAGCCTGTTTCACCCGCCGGGGCTGGCGGAAGCGGTTGGCCCTGGCCCGGCGGGCCCCCGGCCTGTACCAGGTCACCCCGGCCCGCTCCTCTAAAATAAGCGATGTATCGGGCAGAAATTCCCCGGGGGCGGTGAAAAGGAAACCGGCGGGGGCCAGGGCGGCCCGGAGCGCCCCGGCCAGCCGGCCCGGGGCTTCGGGCGGGGCCTCGAAGGTCAGGCCCCGGCAGAAGATGAGGTCAAAAGGAGTCTGGGGCCAGGTCTCGGGCTCATAGGCGTTGCCCGCGGCCAGGGTGACCGGCGGGGCCAGGGCGGCCTTGAAAAGAAAACCCCCGGATTTGGGCGCGAACCATTTCCGGCGCCGGGCGGGGGCCAGGGCCGCGACTTCCCCGGGGCTGAACAGGCCGGCCTCGGCCCGGGCCAGGGCTTCGGGGTTCAGATCCAGGCCGCAAATCTCCACCTGCCAGTTTTTATGGCGGAAGCCGGCCTCTTCCAGGGTGATGGCCAGGGAAACGGTCTCGAAAGCCCCGCAGCCCAAAGCCAGGGCCCGGAGCGTCCGTTCCGGGGCCCCGGCCGCCCATTCCCGCAAAACGGCCCCGACCACTTCAAACTGGGGGCCGGGACAAAGCAAAGCCCCGCCGTCATAAAGGGCCAGGGGCCAGAGGCGGCCCCATTCCCCGGGGTCGGCCCGGAGGGCCTCCCTATAGGCCTCCAGGCCGGCCAGGCCCAGGAGAGCCTGGCGGGCCCGGACCGCGGCCAGGAACCTGTCCCGGCCCCTGGGGGTGAAGGCCGCGCCGAAACGGGTCCCGGCCTCGGCGGCCAGGGCGGCTGAAATATCAGCGGTCATGGCTTTTCTTTTCGGGCCGGGGGCCGGCCAGGCCCCGGCGCAGATCCAAAAGTTCCCGCCGGGTCTCGGCCAGGACGGACTTTAGGGCCGTCAGTTCCGCCCCGGCCTCGGCGGCCCCTTGGGCGGCCACCGGGGCCTTGCCGGCCGCCTCCAGGCGGCGCCGGGCCCCGGCTATGGTGTAGCCCTCTTCCTGGAGCAGGCGCTTTATTTCCCGAAAAACTTCCAGGTCCCGGGGATGATAGACCTTTTTGCGGGGCCCCACCTGAAGCGGCTTGACCGCGGCCCCGAATTCCTTTTCCCAGAACCTCAGGACAGTGGTTTTCACCCCGAGCAGGGCTGAAAGCTCGGACAACTTATAGAAAACCTGTTCCGGGTCTGAGGCCATATCCGAGCCTCCGTTCAGGTTTCGCCCTCTTTCAGGAGGGCCCGCAATTCCGGGCTAAGGGTGAAGACCGCCCGCTGCCGGGGGGGGATGAGGACCGGCCGGCCCGTGGCCGGGTCGCGGCCCGGGCGCTGGGGGCTGAGCTTGGTCTCGAAACGGCCCAGGCCCCGGAAGGAGGCCGCCCCGCCCTCGGCCAACTGCCCGGCCAGAATTTCCAGAAAACCGTCCAGAAGCTCCCCGGCCTCGCGGGCCGAAAGGCCCAGCCGGGCCCGCAGACGGCCCAGGAGGGCGCTCCTGGTCAGGGCCGCGTCCATCAGGACCTCAGGGCCGCGCCGAAGCGCTCGGCCAGAAGGCCGGTGAGGCGGCCGCAGAATTCGCCCACCTCTTCATCGGTCAGGGTCTTGTCCGGGGACTGGAAGGTCAGGCGGAAAGCCAGGCTCTTCCTGCCGGCCGGCAGCCGGTCGCCCTGGTAGAGATCGAAGAGCAAAAGGCCGGCCAGGGGCAGGCTCTTGTCTTCGAGTATGGCCGCGATGAGATCGCCGGCCGGCCGGTCTTCGTCCAGCACCAGGGCCAGGTCCCGGTCGGCGGGCGGGAACTTGCTCCAGCCGGCGAAGGGGCGGCGGCCCCAGCCCCGTTCCAGGATGACCTCGGCGTCCAGTTCAAAGAGATAGGTCGCCGCCTCCTTGAGGCCGAAAGCCTGGGCGGCCTGGCGGCCCAGGCGGCCCAGGTGCCCCAGGAGGGCCCCGTCGGCCAAAAAGACCCCGGCGGCCTCGGCCGGGTCATACCAGGGGGGCGGGTCGGGGAGCCTTTTGAATTCGGCGGGGCCGCCGGGGAGGATCGGGCCGAGGCTCTCCACCAGGCCTTTAATATCCCAGAAATCCACGGGCCGGCAGGGCTCCAGCCAGGTGCCCGGGCCCATGACCCCGCTTAGGAGGCCGGCCATGGTCTCCCGCTCCTCGGGCTGGCGGTCCGGGCCGTTGGAGAGAAAGACCCGGCCCAGTTCAAACAGGGCGGTCAGGGGGCGGTTATGGGCCTGGTTGACTTTCAGGGCGGAAAGGAGGCTGGGAGCCAGAAGGGGCCGCATGAGCCCCTGCTCCTCGCTTAAGGGGTTCAGGACGGGCAGGCCCCGGAGCCGCCAGGGGCTGTCCCCGGCCAGGCCCAGCCGGTCGGCGAAATCGGGGTTGATGAAGGAATAGGTGATGCTTTCGGCCAGGCCGCCGGCGGCCAGGTGGTCCCGGGCTTCGGCCCTCAGGCGCCAGGCCGGGGGCGGGTCCTGGCGGCGGGCCGGGGCCTTGGGCAGGGTCGCCGGGATGCGGTCGAAATCCAGGAGCCGGGCCACTTCTTCCCACACGTCCACCTCCCGGCTGAGGTCCGGGCGCCAGGGGGGCGGCCGGAGGCTGAACTTTTCCCCCGAACCCTCCACTTCCAGGCCGATGGCCCGAAGCACCCGGAGCATGTCTTCCGGCCGGTGGCCGGTGCCGAGGAAGGCATTGGCCCGGGCCGGGCTGAATTCCACCACCGGGGGGGAAAAGGGGCGGGGGTAGAGGTCCAGGCGGCCGGCGGCCACCCGGCCCGAGGCCAGGACCCGCATGAATTCCGCGGCCCTGTCCAGGGCCAGGCCGCAGACCTCCGGGTCGGAACCGCGCTCGAAACGGTAGGAGGCGTCGGTGGACAGGCCGTTGGCCCGGGAGGCCCGGCGGATGGTGGCCGGGTTGAAGGCCGCGCTTTCCAGGAGAATATGCCGGGTGGAGGGCCTGATCTCCGAATCGAGCCCGCCCATGATGCCGGCCAGGCCCACGGGCCCGGCCCCGTCGCAGATCATGAGGTTGACTTCGGCCGCCAAAAGCCTCGCCTGGCCGTCAAGGGTGGTGAAAGGGGTGCCGGCGGGATAGGCCCGGGCGGCCAGGCGCCGGCCGCCGACCTGTTCCAGGTCGTAGGCGTGGAGGGGCTGGCCCAGTTCCAGAAGGACGTAGTTGGTGATGTCCACGATGTTGTTGATGGGCCGGAGGCCCGCCGCGGCCAGGCGGCCGGCCAGCCAGTCCGGGCTGGGGCCTATGGTCACGTCCTCGATGACCCGGGCCGCGAAACGGAAGCAGTGATCCGGATCGTCTATGGCCACCTGGGCCAGGGAGCGGACATCCGGCCCCTCCTCCCGCACCCGGGGCGCGGGCTTCTTAAGAGGCCTGTCGAGGAGGGCGGCCAGTTCCCGGGCCAGACCCAGGATGGACAGGGCATCCGGGCGGTTGGGGGTGACGCCTATTTCCATCACCCAGTCCCCCCGCCCGGTGTGGTCGGTGAGGCTCTCCACCTCCAGCCCGGCCAGGGTCAGCTTATCAGCCGTTTCCCGGGGGGTCAGGCCGCCGAGGTCCACAAAATCGCCCAGCCACTCCAGGCTTGCTTTCATAGGAGTTCTCTCAATAAATAGCTAAAACTGGGTCAAAAACCTCAGGTCGCTCTCATAGAACAGGCGAATGTCTTCCAGGCCGTATTTGAGCATGGCCACCCGCTCGATGCCCATGCCGAAGGCGAAGCCGCTGACCCGGCCCGGGTCGTAGCCCACGAAGCCGTAAACGGCCGGATCGACCATGCCGCTGCCGAGTATCTCCAGCCAGCCCGTGCCCTTGCAGAGCCGGCAGCCCCGGCCGCCGCAGAGGACGCAG
>JAITBV010000305.1 GCA_031283395.1 Candidatus Adiutrix sp. | reverse complement strand
ATCTTGGCATTAATCTCGTCGGCCAGTTCCTGGGAGTCGGCATCGACGCTCATGACGAGCTTGAGCATGCGCCGCCCGCCCACGTCATTTAAATTGGCGATGAAGGGCTTGAATTCGATATTGACCGGGCCGCCCCCCCCGGCCGCGGTTTCCTCCCCGCCGCCGTGACCGCCGCCGCCGCCACCGTGGCCGCCGGATTCGGCCGGCGGCGCCCCGTGGCCGCCGGACCTCTGGGGTGCCACGGGCGGAGCGCCGTGTTCACCTTCGGCTCCGGAACCCTCGGCCGAAGCCTCGACCGGCGGCGGCGGGCTTCCGCCGCCCACGAATTTCAGGGCCACGAAGAAGGCCCCTCCGCCGCTGACGAGCACGGCCGCGGCTATGATTAGAATGAGTTTGAGCTTGCCCCCGCCCTTTTTGGGCTCATCCGTCTCTTCGCCTTTTTTAGGGCCGACATCATCTTCATCATCCGGCGGAGGGGGGTTTTTCTCCTTCTTGGGTGCGGGCGCTTTAGCCATACCAAATCTCCTCTTTATGGTTCACCGGCCGGGAAAGTGGTTCCTGGGGCCGCCAGGCGGCCCTGACCCTCCGGGATTATATGCAATTTACGCGCCTATTTTTCAAAAGCCCCCGGGACCGCTTCCGGCCTCCCGGGGCGGGGGCGGCCCGGCCTCCGACCCAGTATCCTGTGGCCGGGCGCTTATCCAATTTATTATACCACAATATATCCTAAATCAACCAGTTAATATTTCCCCGGCGGCCGCCTTTTAATTATTCTAAAAAAATTATAAAAAAAACCCAAAACCTGAAAAAAGGTTCATTTTTTCTCTACAAGCGCCGATGAGTATGACAAAGGAAACCGCCCGGCCAGTCGGCCCCGGCGGCCCCGGAGCCGAATTCCCCCGGAGGGCAGGCGTTTTCCGACCTAAGCGGAAGGTGGGTTATGACCATCACCAATGTCTGGAACCAGGTCAGCCTGAACATTGACCAGGTTTCCCAACTGACCGGAGTCAAAAAGACGACCTTGAGATACTGGGAAAAGGAATTTTCCGACTATCTCAAGCCGGAACGCACGGACACCCAACGCCGGCAATATTCCCTGGAGGAAGTGGAAAAGGTGTCTGTCCTCAAGAAACTCATTGAAGAGGAAAAATACAAGTCGGCCGGCGTGCGGCTCAAGCTCGGCCTGGGAAGCCTCGGCGTTCCCCGGGCCGAACCTGTTGCCCCCGGGCCGCCGGACCTTGAGCCGCCCGGCGGCTGAAGCCGCGGCGCTTTCTTAATTGGCCCGAAATTTGCTCTTCTCAGGCCGGGGGTAATTTTTGCCCCTGGCCTTGTCATTTTATAAAGTGCCCACCTTAGGCGGTCGATTATGGAAACCCCGATCCTCAATGAAGAAACCGTCGCGATCCCCCCGGACCTGGTGGCCGAAGGGGAGGACCTCTTCCGCGCCGGCCGGCTGACGGAGGCCAAAACCAGGTTCCAGGCCGCGACCCTGGCCTGCCCGGGCCACGCCCCGGCCTGGAACAACCTGGCCGTCATCGCCCTGGCCGAGGGCGCCGACGACCAGGCCGAGGGTTTTCTGCGCCAGGCCCTGGAAATAAAAGCCGATTTCCTGGAGGCCCGCTGGAACCTGGTGGAGATCCACTGCCTGCGCGGCCAATGGCCCAAGGCGGCCCGGGAACTTCAGAAAATACTGGAATTCAAGCCCGCGGACCTGCCGGCCTTAAAACGCCTGGCCCAGGTCTATATCCAGTCCGGGCAGCCGGATAGGGCCCGGGAGCTTTTAAACGGCTCCGAGACCCTGGGGGCCATGCGGGCCTTCGTCGATTCCCTGTGGCTGGGCATCAAGTTTTACGCCCTGGCCGATGATTTGAGCGCCCGCGACAAGCTGGAAAAATTCACCGCCTCCTTCCTGAAATTCCTCGACGGCCAGGACGGGCGCAGCCTGCGCTACAAGCTGGTCGGCCTGGACCCGGAGACGGGCCGGGAAACCGTGCTGGAGGGCTTCCACGATGCCTTCCACTACAAGGAGGCCCCGGGCGGCTTGAGCCCCGCCGCCCTTGACGACCGCGGGGAATCGGCCCTGATCCTGACCATCGGCGAACATGGGGACTGGAGCTTCTTCCGCGAGGCCCTGCGCGCGGAAATGAGGGCCGAGGGCGGCTGCCTGGGCGATTTCACCCAGACCCGCAAGGTGCTGCGCCGGGAAGGCCGGCTGGCCAAATACAATCTTACGGACACGCTAAAATACTTCCGGGACAACGTGGGCCCCTGCGACTGCCATGTCCTGAGGGCCGTCCTGGTCTGAAATTTTTGCCGCCAAAGGGAGGGCTCCATGTCTTTCGACCCCCACCACCTGTTGAACACCCCCGAATCCCTCCTGAGCCATCCCGGGCTCATGGCCGGCCTGGACAACGGCCGCGAAGCCGCCCCGGCCGAACCCCCGCCCCCCTTCGACCCCGGGCTCTATCTCAACGCCTACGGCCGGCTGGGCCTTTTGGGCATCGACAACGTGGCCGACCTGGGCTGCGGGGCCGGCAATTTCGTCTCCATCATGACTTCCAAGAGAATGAGGCCGGAGATGTATGTCGGGGTGGACAACAACCACCAGCGCGTCAGCACGGCCAAGGCCGCCTATCCGGGCTGGAAGTTCATTTACGGCGATATGCGCGACAGCCGCATCCGGGCCGATTATGAACGCTACGGCGCCTTTCTCATGCTCAACCTCATCGACACCCTGGAAGACGACCTGGACTTCCTGGCGGGCCTGCCCCCGGAAAAACCCCTGCTCTTCAGCATTGTCGGCCAGGAAAGCCCCGAGGCCCATTTTTTTCTGCCCGACAGCAATACGGTCCGGGACCGCTATTCCTCCATCATCCAAATCAAGAGCGTGGGCCGCTATATCGACCCCAAAACGAACGATATCCGCTTCATAGTCCTGGGCTCCAGGTGGTGATAAGCCGAACCGGAATTTAAAAGAAGCGTTTTCTCCAGGCAACGCCCCCTTTAGGGGGCGGCTTGCATTTACCGGCCCGGTTCTTTATCATAGACCCATCCAATGATGAAGGACAGGGGCCGGCCATGCCTGAAAACAAGACGCTCGCAATCGACAACGGGGAGATGAAACCGCGGCGGAACATGGCCGCCTTCCTTGAGCAAGCCCTGGCCGATCTGAAGCGGCAGATAGGCGAAGGCCGGGTCGTCTGCGCCCTGTCCGGCGGCGTCGATTCCACGGTGGTGGCCGTGCTTTTGCACCAGGCCCTCGGCGGCCGCCTGGCCTGTTTTTTCGTGGATCACGGCCTGTTGCGCGAAAATGAAACCGGGGAAGTGCGGGCCGTGGCCGGGCACTTCGGCCTTAACCTCACCGTGGTCGAGGCCGCCGGCCTGTTCCTTGAACGCCTCTCCGGGGTGGCGGACCCGGAGCGCAAGCGCAAGATCATCGGCCACACCTTCATTGAGGTTTTCGAGGCCGAGGCGGCCGGGCTTTCGCCCCGGGCCGACTTTTTGGCCCAGGGCACCGTTTACCCGGACGTCATCGAATCCGTTTCCCCTTCCGGGGCGGTCAAGAGCCACCACAACGTGGGGGGCCTGCCGGAAAAGATGAACCTTAAGCTGGTCGAGCCCCTGCGCCAACTCTACAAGGACGAAGTGCGCCTCCTGGGCGCGGAACTGGGCCTGCCGGAGGACTTCATCTGGCGCCAGCCCTTCCCCGGTCCGGGCCTGGCCGTCCGCGTCCTGGGCCCGGTGGACGAGACCCGCCTTTCCACCCTTCGTAAGGCCGACGCCATTGTCCAGGCCGAGCTTAAGGCCGCCGGGCTCCAGCGCCGCCTCTGGCAGGGTTTCGCCGTGCTTCTGCCCCTTAAGACCGTGGGCGTCGCGGACCGCGGCCGCACCTATGAGGACGTGGTGGCCATAAGGGCCGTGGAGAGCGTGGACGCCATGACGGCCGACTGGGCCCGCCTGCCCCACGACCTTTTGGAAACCATCTCCCGCCGCATCCTGGGCGAGGTCCCGGGGGTCAACCGCGTCGTCTATGACCTCACCCCCAAGCCGCCCGGCACCATCGAATGGGAATAG
>JAITBV010000247.1 GCA_031283395.1 Candidatus Adiutrix sp. | reverse complement strand
GTTCGACGCCAAATCAGCCCCGAAATGACGATAAACAAGGCGGATTGAACATGAACTTCCTGGAAGTCAAAGGCATCAGCAAGAAATTCGGCAGCCAGACCGCTCTGGACCAAGTCAGCCTGGGCTTGGAAAAAGGCGAACTGGTCTGCCTCCTGGGGCCGTCGGGCTGCGGCAAGACCACCTTACTGCGCATCATCGCCGGCCTGGAGACGGCCGACCGGGGCGAAGTCTGGCTGGAAGGGCGGGAGGCCACTTTTCTGCCCCCGGCCAGGCGCAATTTCGGCATCGTCTTTCAGTCCTACGCCCTGTTCCCCAACATGACCGTAAGGCAGAACGTCCTTTTCGGCCTGGCCCAAAACAAGACTCTCGACCGGGCCGAACGCGAACGGAAGGCCGATGAAGCCTTGGAAATGGTGGATCTGCGGCCTCACCGCCATAAATACCCCAACCAACTGTCGGGCGGCCAGCAGCAGCGCACGGCCTTGGCCCGGGCCATTGCCATCTCTCCGGCCGCCTTGCTCCTGGACGAACCCCTGTCGGCCCTGGACGCCAAGGTGCGGGCCAGGCTCAGGGGCGAAATCTGCCGCCTGCAGCGGGCCTTGGGCATCACGACCATCATGGTGACCCATGACCAGGAGGAAGCCATCACCATGGCCGATAAAATCGTGGTCATGAATAATGCGGTGGTGGAACAGACCGGCTCGCCCCGGATCATCTACGAAAAGCCGGCCACGCCCTTCGTGGCCGGCTTCATCGGGGCCATGAACTTCTATCCCCAAGCCGGCGGGCTCTGCGCCGCCCGCCCGGAAAAACTGGAAATCAGCCACCAACCCCAGGACGCCGACAGCCTGCCTGCCGTTGTCGACTGGGTGGAATTCCGGGGGGCCACGACCAGGATCTACGCCCGCCTGAGCCCGGGCGGCTCGGCAGTCTGCGTGGACCTGCCCACGGAACAGGCCGACCGGTTGACCTTCAGGGCCAATGACCAGGTTTACATTTCCGTCGCCGCCGGCAACTTCACTATCTGTTCAGCCGCCGCCTGAAAAAATGGTCTTCACCCTGGGCAGGAAGGCCAGGCTCTTCCTCAACCCGCCGCAACTGGCCGTCATTATCCTGATACTGGCGGCCTTTGGCCTTATCCTGGTCGGCCCCCTGGTCAGCCTGTTCTCCAAGGCTTTTCTGAACGAAGGGGGCGGCTTTGTCGGGCTGGATAATTACCGCCGCTACTTCAGCACTCCGGCCCTGGCCGCATCTATTTTCAACACTCTGGACATCTCCATGGTCTCCGCGTTTTTCTCCCTCTGGCTGGCCCTGGCTTACGCCTATGCCCTGACCCGCACCAATATCCGGGGCAAGACTTTTTTCAAATACGCGGCTCTGGCCCCCATCTTCATTCCCACCATAGTCCACGCCTTGGGCCTGATCTATCTCTTCGGCCGCCAGGGCCTGATAACGAACCTGGGGTTCAAGCTGGAACTTTACGGGCGGACGGGCATAATCCTGTCTGAAATCATATTCACTTTTCCTCCGGCCTTTCTTATGTTCCTCGTCGCCCTGGAAACAGCGGACAACCGCCTGTATGAAGCCGCGGATTCCCTCGGCTGTTCCGCGGCGACCAAGTTCTTCAAAATTACCCTGCCGGGCATAAAATACACCCTGGTGAATGTTTTTTTCGTCTGCTTCACCCTGGCCTTCACCGATTTCGGGGCTCCCAAGGTGCTGGGCGGTTCCTACAACGTGCTGGCCACAGACATCTACAAGCAGATAGCCGGGCAGTTCAACATGAATATGGGGGCGGTCGTGGGCACTTTGCTGCTCATCCCGGCCATAATCTCTTTTCTGGCCGGCGGCCTGGCCGATGACCGAAACACCGCCACCCTGACCGCCAAATCGACCCGCCTGAAGATAAAACCGAACCTCGGCCGCGACGCTTTCTTCTTCATTTTCTGCTCCCTGGTGACCCTGGCCTTCGCGGCCCTGATTTTTTCCCTCCTGGTGGGGGCCTTCACCACCCGGTATCCATATAACCTGGCCCCCACCCTGGGCAATTTCAAGTTCAACATATCCACCGGCGGGTTGGCCAGTTATTTCAATTCTCTGAAAATGAGCCTGGCCACCGCCGCCTTGGGCACCGTGTTCGTCTTCATCTACGCCTACATGATGGAGAAGGCCCGGGGCCTGACTTGGCTGAGAAAAACCGGCCGCCTCCTGGCCGTCATCCCTTTGGCCCTGCCCGGCTTGGTGGTGGGCATTTCTTTCATATTTTTTTTCAATTCCCCGGCCAACCCTTTGAACTTCATTTACGGCACCCTGACTATCCTGGTCCTATCCAACATCCTGCACTACTTCTCCGTGCCCTATCTCACGGCCACCGGGGCCCTGAAAAAACTGGACCAGGAGATCGAGAGCGTGGCCGAGAGCCTCAACATTCCCAAGTGGAAAACCTTTCTCCAGGTCAGTGTGCCCCTGTCTTTGCCGGCCATCCTGGAAATCGCCATGTATTTCTTCGTCAACTCCATGGTAACGATTTCCGCGGTGGTCTTTCTCTACAGCCCCGGCTTCAAAATCGCCTCCATCGCCATAACCCACATGGAAGAGGCCGGCGATTTCGCCCAGGCCGCGGCCATGAGTATTCTGATTCTCGGCATAAACCTCCTGGTCCGCCTGGCCTACGAACTGGTCATCGGCCTGAACCGCCGGCTGTTTCTCAAAAAGAAAGGACTTTTATGAAAACCAAGATCATCGTGTTCGACTGGGCGGGAACGACCGTGGATTTCGGTTCCCTCGCCCCGGTGGCGGCGGTGATAAAAGCCTTTGAGGATTTCGGCCTCAGCCCTACCCTGGCTGAAACACGGGCGCCCATGGGGCTGGCCAAAAGGACCCACCTGGCCCAAATGCTGGCCGGCGAACGCCTGGCTAAGGCCTGGACGGAAAAATTCGGCCGGCCCCCCGGGGAGGCCGATGTGGACCAGGTTTACGCCCGCTTTGAGCCGGCTCTCATGGCCGTGCTGGGCGACCACACGGATCTTTTGCCCGGCGTGGCCGAAACCGTGGCCTGGCTAAAGTTCCGGGGCTTTTTGATAGCCTCGACCACCGGCTACAGCCGGGCCATGATGGAATTGGTGGCCCCTTCGGCCCGGGCCGCCGGTTACGCTCCCGACGCCTTGGTCTGCCCGGACGAGGCCGGCGGCCTGGGACGGCCTTATCCCTATATGCT
>JAITBV010000201.1 GCA_031283395.1 Candidatus Adiutrix sp. | reverse complement strand
AGTGGCGGTCACTTCGCCGAGGCGGCGGGCCTGACGCGGTGAGGCGTTGCAACGGCCGGCCAGGTAGTCGGTAAGAACCTGGGGGCTCACGCCCGCGGCTTCAGCCAGCCGCCGTTGTTGGCCAGCCGTAATTCTCATTGTCCTGAGGACGCCCTGGTAATGAAGATTCTGGATTGCTTCGTCACTTAAAAGCTCCTCGCAATGACGGAACTGAAAGCTCAGCAGCTTATCTGAAGTCATCCCGGAGCTGTCATTGCGAGCGGAGCGAAGCAATCCAGTAATCAATACTTCTTTAATATATGTTTTTTACGAATTTTGTCAACAAAAATTTTGTAAAAACCAATATTAAAAAATACGTTATTACCGTATAATTAAAAAACTATATATGGTGGTGAATGTGGAAGATATCAACAAGATATTCCGAGCCGCCCTGAAGCATTTCATTTTAGCCCGCGGCGACCAGGCCCGTTTGGCCGATAAAACCGGAGTCTCCAGGCCCTTTCTCAATGATATTTTGCAGGGGCGGAGCAAAGGGGGCGGTTCCGATGCGACGCGGCGGGTTCTGTCCGCGGCCTTGGGCTTTCCCGGCCCCCGCCATGAACATTTTTTGAATATAGGCCGGGCCATTCTGGCCGGCCAGCCAATACCGGCGGAACCGCCCACGGATTATGTGAGCGAAGCGGAGTTGGCCGGTGCCGGTTGTTTCCAGGTGCCCTTGGATTGGGCTGACCGCCTGGAGGCCGGAGGGAGCCGCGCCCCAAGGTCGGTCAAACCGGAAAATACGGCGCATATCGTTGTTCACGGTCCCACCCTGGGCCGCAAGAACGGCCGCGGCCTGTGGGCCTTCGTGGTGGAAGGGGACAATATGGAACCGCTCCTGGCCCGGGGCGGCCTGGTGGTGGCCGACCTGACCAAGAACCGGGCTGAAAACCTGAAGGAAGGGGCGGCCTATGTGATCAGCTATGATGAGGAAAGAGCCGGGGCTGTCAAATACCTGCGCTGGGTGGAAAAAGGCAGGGTGCTGTCTTTGGAATCGGAGAACAAATCATACCAGGCGGTCTTCCGCAAAGCCCGGGAAGTGATCTTGATCGGCCAGGTCATCTGGAGCTGCCGGGCACACAAATAGCCGGGGTTTCATACGCCTATAGCAAATGGCACGGGATAAAACAATTCTTATCATCGATCGGAATTAGTTCCTCACACAGGCAGATAATGCCGCCGCGCCCCCTTTTTAGGATAAAATAAAGTATACTTTATTTTATCCTAAAAATGCTGGTGTCAAGATTAAGAAATTTCGTGCTTTTAGCCAAAAACCCTTACCATTGAAGGCTCACGGGCTTGAAGGCCGCGGAATCGAAGAGGCCGCCGCAGGTCAGTTTCAATTCCGGGATGACGGTCAGGCTCAGGAAGGACAGGGTCATCAGGGGGTGGATGGTCTGGGGGAGGCCCAAATCAACATGGGCGGCGCGCAGAAGCCTCTCCATATCGTCGGCCACCTCCCGGGCCTCGCGGTCGGCCATGAGGCCGGCCACCGGGAGGGCCAGGCCGGCCAGGACCTTCCCGGCCCGGACCACGGCGAAGCCGCCGCCCTGGCCGGCCACCTGCCGGATGGCGGCCAGCATATCCTCGTCGTTATCCCCGGCCACTATGAGATGGTGGGCGTCGTGGGCCACCGTGGTGGCCAGGGCCCCGTTGGAAAGGCCGTAGCCGGACAGGACGCCCAAACCCAGGCGGCCGCTGGCCCGATGCCTTTCAATGACGGCCAGCTTGTTCAGCCCCGGGTTGAGGCGGGGGTCGAAACAGCCGGCCGGGTCGCGGTCGACCGTAAGTTCCAGGCGGTCGGTCAGAAGGCTTCCGGGCCGGACCCCGATGGCCAGGACCCGGCCGCTTTTAAGGGGGAGGGCCAGGTCGGCCTGGCTCAAGGGGGCCAGGCGCACCGTGTTCAGGACTCCCACCGGCGGCAAATCCTTTATCTCCACGGTCAGGCGTCCCTCCCGGGCCACTTCCCGGCCTTGGCTGAAAACGTGGCGGGCCTGGAAATCCTTCAAATCCCCGACTATGACCAGGTCGGCCGCATAGCCCGGGGCCAGGGCGCCCCGGCCCTTGAGCCCGTAACATTCCGCCGCGTTCAGGGTGGCCATGGTCACGGCCGCCAGAGGGTCCAGGCCGGCCCGGACGGCCAGGCGCAGGCTGTGGTTTATATGGCCGTGGGCCAGGATATCGGCCGGTTCCCGGTCATCGGTGCAGAACAGGCAGCGCCTGAGGTTGGCCGGGGTGACGGCCGGGAGAAGCTTTATGAGGTCATGGCTGCTGGAGCCTTCCCGCAGAAGGACATACTGGCCCCGGGCCAGGCGGCCCAAGGCGGCTTCCGGGTCCCCGCATTCGTGGTCGGTCAGTATCCCCGCGGCCGCGTAGGCCGAAAGCCGGCGCCCGGCCAGGCCCGGGCTGTGGCCGTCCATGACCAGGCCCCGGGACCGGGCCAGTAAGAGCTTGTCCAGCACGCCTTCGTCCCGATCCACCACCCCGGGAAAGTTCATGACCTCGCCCAGGCCCAGGACTCCTTCCCGGCCCGCCAGGCCGGCCAGGTCGGCCGCGCCCAGTTCGGCCCCGGCTTCCTCGAAGGACGTGGCCGGCACGCAGGAGGGCAGCATGATATGGACATTCAAAGGCAGGTTCCGGGTGGAGGCCAGCATATACTCTATCCCGGCCAGGCCGAGGACATTGGCTATCTCGTGGGGGTCGGCCACTACGGTGGTGGTGCCGAAGGGCAGGACGGCCCGGGCGAACCGGGGCGGGGTCAGGGCCGAGGATTCTATGTGCACATGGCCGTCGATGAGGCCGGGGAGGACGATGCCGCCCCGGGCGTCGAAGGTTTCCGCGGCTTCGTAGCCCTCGCCCCAGCCCAGGATAAGGCCGCCGCCCAGGGCCAGGGGGCCGTCAAACAGGGTCTGGCCGAAGACATCGGCCAGGCGGCAGTTGGTGATCAGAAGATCGGCCGGGACCCGGCCGGCGGCCTGGTCTATCAACCGGCTCAAGATTTCGCGGTCGTTCATGGTCGGCTCCCGGGGTTCGCTATCGATCGCGCGGCAGAAAATGGGAAGGGACCGTCTTCAGAACCTTGGCCAGTTCCCTGGCTTTGCCCCTCGGGATCGCCCGCTTGTTTTTCTCATATTCACTCACATGACTCTGGGGTACCTTAATAGCCGCCGCCAATTCTTTCTGAGTCATCTCGGCCCTCAGGCGCAAGCCGCGAAGCATCCGGCCCATGCGCTCCTCTTCCGGCATGGGCGGGATGGTCATAACTTCGTCGTCAATTACCAGTTCGCCTCCCAGCTTGGCCACCAGGGCGGCCACCACCTCAAAATTGTCCACCGGAATGCTCAGTTGAGCTGTCATTAGGCCTTGATTGCTCATAGCACCCTCACTTTCAATATGGAGCCCGGCCTCTCTGCCCTACATATTCAACACGGCAGAGAACAACTCTGGTTTCGCCCTGGCCGTCTTCAAAAATCAGCCAGAGCGCCACCTTGTTCCGGGTCAGATGGCAATGATAGGCGTTGGGCGCATATTGCCTCACTGGGCCTAAGCTACGCCAGCCGCGCCCCAGGGGCTTGCCGGCCGTCTCCCGCAAATCCTGTTCCAAGGCTTCGAGAATGTCCTTCTCGTCTTGATTCAGTTCTTCTTTGGCCTTAAACGCTTTTTTGGTGTATTGGATAACAACGGGCATTCGGCCTCTTTTGAGATAATATATCTCAAAATATCTCAAGTGTCAAATTTTCCGTCAGTTGCGGGCAAAAAACGCGGAACGCCTCATTCAAGGGCGAAATGCGGATTCAATTTAATGATGACGGCCTGGATTTGCGGAAAAGGCCTCGGTTGCCATTTCCCGTCCATTGGGCTAAACTGAAAATGCCCACGCTCCAAAAGGGAGGCGCGAAATGACGACCATACACAAAACTGTTGAAATTCCCACTGATCGCCGTCTTCACCTTAGCCTGGAACTTCCCAACGAACTGCCGCCCGGGCCAGCGGAATTACATATGGAATTTTTACCATCCAAAACCAAAACTACCCAGACCACCTTGGCCGCCTTTGCCGGCTGCCTAAAAGACGACACCAGCTTTGTCGGTGACGCCCTCGAAATCCAAAGGAAACTGCGGGATGAATGGTAAATTTGTTCTTGATACCAATACCATCATCTATTGTTGTTTTTGAAGCGACATTGGTCACCAATGACAAAGCTATGGCCTGCTTGAACTGGCCTGATCTCAAAGTCATCATCCCTACCTGATTTTGATGGCCTCAGTCCAATAAAAGGGGGG
>JAITBV010000141.1 GCA_031283395.1 Candidatus Adiutrix sp. | reverse complement strand
GAAAGGCCAAATTTCCCGGCTCGCCGAAATGGATCTTCAGGGCCACGAATTTGTTCCGGAAATTGATTTTTTCCAGTCCGGCCCGGCCCAGGAGACGATCCAGCTTGGCCAGGAGGCTGTCGCCGACCCGGCAGCGCATATCGGTGAAATAAACTTCAGATTTGGTCATAACCGGTTCTCCTTAGGCCCGCAGATGGACCGGAAGGCGGGTGGCGGCCAGAGCCGCCCATTGTCTGAGTTCCTCCGGGCCGGGCTGGGGATGACGACTCATGAAATCAGGGTCCAGGTTCGTCGTCAGGCGGCAGGTCTGAAGAAAAAGAGGCGCCCGACCGGCGGCGGCCCGGGCTATATTCTCCAGGGAACGGCTGTTGATAAAGGGAGCGGCGGCGGTGACCCGGTATTCATGAGGCAGATTGCCGCGCTTCAGTATGGATATTGTTTCCATAATGGCCCCGCCCGGATCCTCCGGGGCTATCTCCTGAGGATAGGCCCGGGGGTCGGCTTTGAGATCCAGGGCCAGGTAGTTGATGAGCTTGCGTTCTATGAGGTCGCTCACCAGGCCGGGAGCCGAGCCATTGGTGTCCAGTTTGACGAGGTAGCCCAGCCCCTGGAGTTTTTTGCAGAATTCATCCAAATCGGGCTGGATGGTCGGCTCCCCGCCGGAAATGACCACGCCGGTCAGATAGCGGCGGCGGCAACGCACAAAAGCCAAGGCCGCGTCTTCGGCCAAGGGCTCCCCGGATAAACGCACCAGTTGCGGGTTGTGACAGTAGGGGCAAGTGAAATTGCATCCCTGAGTGAAAAGTACGGCGGCAATCTGGCCGGGAAAATCCAGGGCCGTACTCTTCGTCAGCCCGCCTAAGCGCAAAGTGACTGGTCCGCCGGGGCCGCTTCCTCGTTCGGGAGCGGGTCGAGGCCGGCGGCGGCCAAATCCAGAACGGCCTGGTGAAGGCCACCTGCGGAGCTGGTCAGTTGATAGACGCGGCGCTGGACGAATTCCTGCTGTTTGCCGTCATTCCAGCGGCTCACCGGCCGCAGGTAGCCAACCACCCGGGAATAGACTTCCGTTTCGCCCTGGCAATCGGGACAGACCGGTACCTCGCCTGATATATAGCCGTGGTCCTGGCAGATGCTGAAGGTCGGGGTGAGGGTAAAGTAAGGCAGATGGAAATTATTGGTTATGGTGCGGACCATGGCTCTGACGGCCCAGGGGTCGTTGACCTCCTCCCCCAGGAAGGCATGCATGACCGTGCCCCCGGTGTAACAGCACTGCAGGTCATCCTGCAATTCCAGAGCCTCGAAGAGATCGTCGGTCAAGTGTACCGGCAGATGGGTGGAATTGGTGTAAAAAGGCGGACGGTCACCGCCCAGGTGAGAATTGGCGAAATTAAGGCCGGAATAAAGGGCCTTGTCCAGCCGGGCCAGTCGGAAGGAAGTGCCCTCGGCCGGCGTGGCTTCCAGGTTGAAGAAATCGCCGGTCTCTTCCTGGATATCCGCCAGGCGGTCCCGCATATGTTTTAGGGCCCGGAGCATAAAGGCCCGGCCCCGGGGGGTGGAGATATCCTCGCCCAGAAGGTTGAGACTGGCCTCGTTGCCGCCCAAGACTCCAATAGTGGAAAAGTGGTTGGTCCAGTAACGGCCGGTGGCCTCCTTGACCTGGCGGAGATAAAAGGTGGTATAGGGATACAGGCCCCCTTCGGTGAAGCGCTCCAATTCCTTGCGTTTGATGACCAGGCTTTCCTTGGCCAGGTCTATCAGACGGTCCAGCCGGGCCAAAAAATCCTCTTCATCGTCAGCCAGATGGCCCAGGCGGGGCAGGTTCAGGGTCACCACTCCCACCGAGCCGGTCAGGGGGTTGGCGCCGAAGAGGCCGCCTCCGCGCTGGCGGAGTTCCCGGTTGTCCAGCCTCAGGCGGCAACACATGGAGCGGGCGTCCTCGGGGGACATATCGGAATTCACGAAATTTGAGAAATAGGGGATGCCGTAACGGCCGGTCATGCGCCAGATGGCTTCAAAGCGGGGGCTGTGCCAATCGAAATCCCGTCCTATATTATAGGTGGGAATGGGGAAGGTGAAGACCCGACCTTTATTATCGCCCTCCATCATCACTTCGGCGAAAGCCCGGTTTATGACATCCATTTCCTCCTGGTAATCGCCGTAGGTATCAGCCTGTTCCCGGCCGCCGATAATGACGGGCGCATCTCTGAAAATGGTCGGCACGTCCAAGTCCAAGGTGATATTGGTGAAAGGGGTCTGGAAACCGACCCGGGTGGGAATATTGATATTGAAGACGAATTCCTGGAGGGCCTGCTTGACTTCGCCATAGTCCAGGCCGTCGCGCCGCACGAAGGGGGCCAGGAGGGTGTCGAAGCTGGAGACGGCCTGGGCACCGGCCGCTTCACCCTGGAGGGTGTAAAAAAAATTGACCAACTGGCCCAGGGCGGAACGAAAATGCCTCGGCGGCCCGCTTTCCACATTGCCGGAAACGCCTTTGAAGCCTTCCCGCAGGAGATCGGCCAGGTCCCAGCCCACGCAATAGACCGACAACTGGTTGAGGTCGTGAAGGTGTATATCCCCGGAGCGGTGGGCTTCGCGGATCTTGGGGGTGTAGATGCGGTTGAGCCAGTATTCCGAGGTAACGTCGGAGGAAATAAAATTATTGAGGCCTTGGAGGGAAAAACCCATGTTGCTGTTTTCCCGCACCCGCCAGTCCAATTGCTGGAGGTAGCTGTCCATCAGGTCCCCATTGGCCTTGGCGGTCAGACTGCGGATCTGGGCCCGCTGCTCCCGATAGAGGATATAGGCCTTAGCCGTGGCCCGGAAGGGAGAGCCCAAGAGGACATATTCAACAATATCTTGTATCCGTTCCACTTCAGCGGTGGTTCCGGGCACAATAGCTTCCGCCAGATCCAGAGTTTTAAAGGTCAAAAGCCGGGCTTCCGGCTCCCCGAACTCACCGGTGGCCTGGCCGGCTTTGACGATGGCCCGGGTTATCTTGGCCGCCTCAAAAACATCCGCCCGGCCATCCCGCTTTCTGATGGTGGTAAACCGCATGATCGCGCTCCAAAAATTTTATTTTAACTTCAAGGCTTTATATATTTAAAACCAGTCTGGGCAGACAAGGCGGGCCTGGCACCCCGAACGGGCCAGACCCACATCATCTTGTAGAGTCGCGGCAAATGTTACCCAAAAATCGCTCTCAAGTCAAGCCTTATTTTCTACCTCGAAGCACAATATCTTGGGGCTTACTTTTGGTTAACCCACAGTATATCCGGTATCAAGCGGTCAAAGGTCCGCCGGGGACTGACCGGGATAACACCGCGATATATTGTGGATATTCAAAACCGCCCCCTCAAACCGTTTTCCGATCGTATTGGGGGCGGTTTCGTTAAAAACTGATTTTGGGATGATTTTAATGGTATACTTAAAACCGGCAGGCGCTATCAAGGCCTTTTCTTTGGAAACAGCAACTAGGAGCCCAGGGATTGACCTTTAAAAATGTTTTTTGGCTATGATTTTCAAACTGGATAATTCTTCCAGGGCCAGGGCCCGGCGGGCCTGGCCGGCTTTTGTTCTGACCCTGGTACTTATGGCCTACCTGGTGCTCCGGGGCGCGGCCCAAAGCGGGTACCAGTGGGACTGGTCCCGTCTGCCCGACTTTCTCTGGAACTGGGTTGATCTGAAACCAGGCCCGCTCCTTAGAGGTCTCTGGGTGACCATACAGGTTACCGTCTGGGCCTTCATTCTGACCTTTCTTTTGGGGTTGATAACGGCATTGGCCCGGCTCCTGGGAGGGCCGACAGCCCGCGGCCTGGCCTGGGTCTATCTGGAACTGATCCGCAATACGCCGCTGATGGTACAGCTCTTCGTGATGTATTTCGTGCTGGGACCGGTATTGGGCCTGCCCCGCTTCTGGGCCGCCGTCCTGGCCCTCAGCCTTTTTGAGGGGGCCTATCTTTCCGAGATAATCCGCTCCGGCCTTATGGCCGTCCAGGAAGGACAGTGGCAGGCCTCTTGGTGCCTGGGGCTGTCCACCGGGCAGACCTTTCGCCACGTAATCCTGCCCCAGACCGGCCCCATGCTGCTGCCGCCCACAGCCAGCCTGGTGATTTCCCTG
>JAITBV010000122.1 GCA_031283395.1 Candidatus Adiutrix sp. | reverse complement strand
CTCCACCGCCGATGGCGGCCAAAAGAAGGTGGGCGAAGATATGGGGTTTGAAGCCAAGGTGCATCTGGGCGTCCTAAAGCCGGAAGATGTGACCGTGGAAGTCTATTACGGCCCCTTGAACCATATGGGCGATTTCACCAACCGGACCACCTTGATTCTGGAGCCGGATAAGGATCTCCACGGCGGGGCCTGGCTCTTCAAAAACACCGTGACCTGCAGGAACACCGGTAAGTTCGGCTACACCATCCGGGTGTTGCCCAGTAAAAAACGCTTGGCCAACCCCTTTGCGCTGGGGCTGATCTGCTGGGCCTGAAAACGCGCCAAACCCTTCGGCGGAAAGCCAAAGCCGATGAAGAAGCGGTCGGCCGACAAAAGGCCTAAGTTGACGAACCTGGAAATGGCCGCCATAGGCTTTACCAGCCTATGGATGGCCTTGACCACCGTCAACATTTTGCTGCACTCTTATCTGGATTCCATTCTCCATCACGAGATCATGACCGTTCTGGGGCTGGCCGGACTTCTGGTGTTCGGCGTGGCCGCTTATGGCTTTTACCGCATCTGGAGCAGACGGGCCGATGAATTGAGCAAGTTCAAATTCAGGTCCGACAAATTCAAACAGGTCATTGCCAGACGCACGGCGGACCTCCATTCCCAGCAAAGGCAAGTCCAATCCTTTCTCAACAACCTGGAAGCCGGCGCCTATCTCAAGAACGAACGGCACGATTTCATCATGGTCAATCCCCGTTTCTGCGCCATTATGGGGATCTCGTCCTTGGATATCCTGGGGTCCACCGCCTACTCCTTTTTGCCCCGGGCCATCGTCTGGCGCATGGTCGATATGGAACAGAAAGTCATCCGGGAAGGCCGGGCGATGGAAGTCGGCAACCTGTTTGAAAGCTTGGGGAAATATGATACCCGCGTCTATAACCTGAACATCTTTCCGGTGTTCGGCCCCGGGGGCGAAATAGAGGGCACCGGCGGCATGCTCATTGACGTCACCGAAAAACACCGCCTGGGTCAAGACGTCCTGGAAGCCAAGCTGGCGGCCGAAAAGGCCAACCTGGCCAAAAGCGCCTTCCTGGCCAATATCAGCCACGAGGTCCGCACCCCGCTGAACGGCATCCTGGGCATGGCCGACCTCCTTTTGCGCAGTCAATTGACCCGGGACCAGCTCTCCATGGTCGGGACCGTAAAGAACGCGGGCTACTCCTTATTGATGGTGCTGAACGAGATTCTGGACATCTCCAAGATCGAAGCCGGCAAGATGACCCTGGAAAATTTGCCCTTTAATCTGCGCGACCTGATTTACGACGCCACGACCAGCCTGGCCTCCCTCGCCCAAAACAAGCCCGTGGAAATGATCGTAAATATTCCCTCCGAAGCCCCTGAATACCTCTACGGCGACCCGATCCGAATCCGCCAGATAGTGCTGAACCTGGTCAGCAACGCCCTGAGGTTCACCGCAAAAGGCGCCGTGGACATCACCCTCGAGATACTGGAAAAATCGGTCTTGGACGAACGCCCCGTGGCCAACGCCGACCTTAAGTCCGGGGGCGGGCAGCCCACACCGCTACGGGAAACGGCCAAACTTCGTTTTTCCGTGTCCGACACCGGCATCGGCATTCCCCCGGAAAAACTGCAGATCATCTTCCAGCCCTTTGAGCAGGCCGATGCCTCCACCACCCGGACCCATGGGGGCACCGGCCTGGGGCTGGCCATCTGCCACCGCCTTCTGGACATGATGGGTTCCCGGCTGGAACTGGCCAGCCAGGTCGGTCAGGGCTCCACTTTCTGGTTCGATCTGGTTCTGCCCGTCTCCACCGGGGAAATGATACCGATGCTGTCCCGGCTGATCCATGTTCAACTGGCCGGACTGGCCGGACGTTCCATCCTCCTGGTGGACGACAACTATAACAACCGCAACTTCCTCATGGAGGAATTGAAAAGCCTGGGCCTCAACTTTATGGCGGCGGCCGGGATGGACGAAGCCCTGCGCTACCTTAAACTGGCCTCCTCAGGCGGGCAGCCTTTCGACCTGGTCATCACCGACAACCTTATGCCTCAAAAGAGCGGCTTGGACTTACTGGAGGAAATGCGGGCCGAGCCGCTCTATCGCTCGATTCCGGTCATCTTACTCACTTCGGTCGAGATGCAGGCCGACCAAAACCTATTATCCTTCGCCGCCGTCCTCACCAAGCCGGTCCGGCCGGCCGAGTTGCTCGTGGCCATCACCGCGGCTTTGAATCTCAGATCCTCGGAACAAGCCGAATCTGGTCCGCCGGCCATAAGTTTCCAAGTGCTGGTGGTCGAAGACGTTGAAATGAACCAGATCGTGGCCACGCGCCTTTTGGAGGAGTTGGGCCACCAGGTGGTAGTGGCCGGAGACGGCGCCCAAGCCTTGGCTTTGCTTAGAGAACGCGGCGGGGTGGCCGGTTTCGATTTGGTCCTGATGGACATTCAGATGCCTGGCTTGGACGGCCTTGAAACCACCGCCGAACTCAGGCGGATGGAAGAGGAGAACAATTGGCCGCCCATCCCGGTTGTGGCCTTGACC
>JAITBV010000088.1 GCA_031283395.1 Candidatus Adiutrix sp. | reverse complement strand
CGGCAGGTCATACATGATGTTGAGCATGGCCGATTCCAGGATGGACCTAAGGCCCCGGGCGCCGGTTTTGCGTTTCAGGGCCTCGCGGGCCACGGCGACCAGAGCTTCCTCGGTGAATTTCAGTTCCACGCCTTCGAAACGGAAGAGCTTCTGATATTGGCGCACCAGGGAATTCTTGGGTTCCTTGAGAATGCGGACCATGGCCGCCTCGTCGAGTTCCCCCAGGGTGGCCACCACGGGCAGCCGGCCCACGAATTCCGGGATGAGGCCGAATTTCAGGAGGTCTTCCGGCTGGCAATCCGACAAGACCTCGCCGACCTGACGCTCGTCGATGTTGGCCGCTATATCGGCCGTAAACCCCATGGTCTTGACCCCGACGCGGCTCTTGATGATGTTGTCCAGTCCCACGAAGGCGCCGCCGCAGATGAAAAGAATGTTGGTGGTGTCCACCTTGGTGAATTCCTGCTGGGGATGCTTGCGGCCGCCTTTGGGGGGAACGGCCGCCACAGTGCCTTCGATGATTTTCAGGAGGGCCTGTTGGACACCTTCGCCTGAAACGTCGCGGGTTATGGAAGCGTTGTCGCCTTTCCGGGCCACCTTGTCTATTTCATCGACGTAGACAATGCCCCGGGAGGCCTTGGCCACGTCATAATCGGCGGCCAGGAACAGGTTGACGATGATATTTTCCACATCCTCGCCGACATAGCCGGCCTCGGTCAGAGCCGTGGCATCGGCGATGGTGAAGGGGACGTTCAGGATGCGGGCCAGGGTCTGGGCCAGAAGGGTCTTGCCGCTGCCGGTCGGCCCCACCAGAAGGATGTTTGATTTGGAGATCTCCACATCGTCGCCATCGTCCTGGCTTTCGATGCGTTTGTAATGGTTGTAAACGGCCACGGAAAGGATCTTTTTGGCCTCGTCCTGTCCGATGACGTAATCATCCAGCACCGACTTGATCTCGTAGGGCTTGGGAATGCTCTGCCGATCGCGCCCCAGCCGGGTTACGGGATCGGCGGCCATTATCTCCCGGCATTGCTCCAGGCAGAGTTCGCAAATATGTATCTTTTCCGGCTCGGGGCCGGCGATCATGCGCACTCCTTCCCGCTGGGGCAACCCGCAGAAGGAACAAATGGGCTGATTCATTCTTTCGGAGTCCTGGCTCATTTTTCAACCTGTTCGCTGGGGCGGACGTCTTGACAAGACGCCGGAATTATTCCGGCCTCTGCTCAATGATATTGTCGATGAGGCCGTAATCCTTGGCTTCGGCGGCGCTCATGAAATTGTCGCGCTCAGTGTCGTGGGCCACTGTTTTCAGAGGTTTACCGGTATGTCGGGCCATAATTTCATTCAAGGTGGATTTGGTGCGGGCCATTTCCCGGGCGTGGATCTCAACATCGGTGGCCTGGCCGTGGAAACCGCCCAGGGGTTGATGGATCATGATACGGCTGTGGGGCAGGGCGCTTCTTTTGCCCTCGGCGCCGGCGGACAGGAGCAGGGCTCCCATGCTGAAGGCCTGGCCCAGGCAGAGGGTGGCCACATCAGGCTTGATGAAGCGCATGGTGTCATAGATGGCCAAGCCCGCCGTGACCGAACCGCCGGGAGAATTGATATAGAGGTGGATGTCTTTTTTAGGGTCGTCCGATTCCAGAAAAATCAACTGGGCGCAGACGGCATTGGCCACCTGATCATTGACCTGGGAGCCCAAAATAATGATGCGGTCTTTCAGAAGGCGGGAATAAATATCGTAGGATCGCTCACCCCGATTGGTCTGTTCAATTACAAAGGGGATATGATGCATAAAACACCCTTGCCGAAATGAAGCCTTTGAAACCCGCTTACATAATAATAAACCTATTGAAAATTAATTCAAGTGGTTTTAGGGAAAAAACATCGAAAAATGCTGAATCATGGCCAAAAAAAGGGTTATATCCCGATTTTCAGTCTTTTGGCCGTCCAAAAACAGGGTCGCCTAAAGCTCCTGGCCCAAAAAAGGGCGGCGCTCAAGCAAACGCCGCCCGGAACGATAAAATAATGAGGGAATGCCCTTACCGTATGACCGGCACGTTTTCCTGGGTATTGGCCGAAGGCGGCAGGGGCGGGGCCGATGGGGGGGTGGCCTGGACCGCCGTCTGGGGAGCCATTGGCGGAGCTTCGGCCTGGGACATGGGGACCGCCGCCGGCCTGGCGGCCGGGGCCGCGGGTCTGGCCGTAGGGGCCCCGCCTGGGGTCAGATAGGCCGGGTTGCCCGGTCTGATTACGCCGGGTCGCAACGAGGCTTCCGGTTCACTCACATGGATCTCCACCCGGCGGTTCAAAGCCCGGCCCTGGGAGGTCCGGTTGTCGGCGATGGGCTGGCGCTCGCCCATGGAGGAGGTTGACAGCCGGTGGGGGCTGACGCCGTTGTCCACCAGCACCGCCTTGACCGCCTCGGCCCTTCTTAAACCCAGCTTGAGATTGTATTCATCGGGGCCTATCCAATCGGCGTGGCCCTGGATATCAACTTTCAGGTCGGGGTGGTTATTCAGCACCACGGCCGCGTTGGCCAAATGGGGCAGGTATTGGCTTTTGACTATGGACTTGTCGAAATCGAAGAAATTGGCGTAGGCCACCACCCAGCAACCCCGTTCGTCCACCGGCGCGCCCAGGGGCGTATTGGGGCAGAGATCCATATGATCCGGGACCCCGTCGCCGTCGGAATCCTTTTCGGAGCCGGGCCGGCAGGCGCGGGAAGCCAAAAGGGTGACCAGGTCGCTCTGGCTGGACATGACGGCCCAGTCCTTGGGGGTGCGGCGCTTGATGTCCGTGACCCGGCAATTGGCGCCATTGTTCATAAGCAGTTTGGCGATGGAGTGCCGGCCGCCCCAGGCCGCCCAATGCAGGGCCGTGCCGCCGTAGACATCGACCGCGTTGACCGAGGCTCCGCCGCGCAGGATCATTTTGGCCGCTTCAGCGTTATCCAAAAAAACCGCCCAATGGAGAATGGGCCAGCCGGAAGGGTCGAAGGGCTGGTCTAAAATGGGCGATTCGTCGCCGAAGACGTCTTTGGCTTTAAGGCCCAGGATGCCGAGGCTGGCGTTGGGGTTGGCCCCCTGGTTCAGCAAGGTGAACATAGACTGGACATCGCCCCTGGCCAAAGCGAAGAAGAGACCCTGGTCGACCGTGATCTGGCGGGCCAAAAGGAGTTCCGTATCAACTTTCTGCCCTTGGGCGGCCGCCGGAGCCCACACGGCCATGACCAGAAGAATAAGCGATAGCTTTCTCATTTTTCACTCCATGCGGGCCGGCGGCTATTCAAATTCAACCACCAGCCGGGGTTCTTTTTTCAAGACGCCGGCCACCGGGGCCTGATCCATCGTCTGGCAAGGCCGCGATATTTCAAACTGCACGGAATTGCGGCGCTCATTGATGGCTCTGGCCGCGAACGCCGTGACATCGAAGAGGACCCAACCCTGGTCGGATTTGCTCTTGGCCGAAATTATTTCCCGCCGGCGGGCCAGGCTTTGCAGATCATCACCCACGTTCAAACGTCCGCGCAATTGAGCCTCCTGGAGCCCCTGGGGGTTGGAGAAGGCGTAAACGGCCAGGACAGCCCGGCGCACCTGGGCCCTTTCAGGATAAACGCTGGGATCGAATTGCATCAGAAGGGACTGGCTGTTGCCCGGAGGCCCCGTATAATCGCAGTCGTCCGCCCCGGGGAACAGAGGCTGGCAACCGAGCTTTACGGTTTGCGCGCCTCGGACCTTGTGGGAATTATAGGGCGCCTCATGCCAGATACCCAGGTCAAAGGGAGCCACGGCCACCGCGCAGGCGGATTTGGATTCGCGGGTGAACGGCACGTCCATCAAGCTGGCGCGGGGATTATCGCAAAGGGGTACTTTGCGGCTTTGGTATTTAGCCGGAACATTTCCGCCGCAACCGGCCAGGGCCAGGACCAGGATCAAACAAATATGCTTCATCATAAATTATCCCTCGTAAAATGGCGCCTGGCCGAACCCTACGGCCCGGCCGGCCGGTTGAAAAGGCCCTTCATTTGCCCAGAGAGACATAAGTGTCGGGCGGTTCCACCGCGGGAGCGTCCAGAACCCGTTCCGGGCCGGGATCCAAGGGCACGAAGAAGAATACATGGTCGGTCAGTTCCACCGCGTCTTCAGCATAGGTTATGCGGCCCACATAGGAAACCGGCTCCACATCCTGCCCGGCGGCGCCCTTTTTGCTTTTCAGGGTCTTGGCCGCCTTGGACGGCAACGGGGCCAGCCCTTCCACCCGGGCCACCACCGTCACCAGGCCCTTGAAAGTATAAAGTTCCCCGAGAGTCTTCCCCCGGTCCACCCGTCCGGGGAATGACCCCCGGGAGCCTTTGCCCGATACCCCGTATATTGGGAATTCACGGAAGTAAGGATCGGAGTCGCCGTAGGTGTCGGAATCCAGTATCTTGGCCAAGTCTTCAGTGAACTGCAGGATGACGTTGTCGTTGGTGCTGAGAAGGGTAGCCCCGAAATCCCTGGCCTTATCCGTAGCGTCGCCGTAATAAAGACTGTTGTGATAAGCGGAAGCCAGAACCTGGCCCACCTGCCGCACCTCATAGAGCGCGTCAATGGGCCGCCCGGTGTGGGGTTCGACCCGTTTGACCGTGACCCGCAACGAGCCGCTCTCCCCCAGGCCCCGGCCGTCAGCCAGAAAATTGAAATACTTCGGGAAGCTGCCGTTGAACCATTCGCCACGATCATAGAGGCTGGCGGGTTCCCCCAAAGGCGGCGGAGGCACGGCCGTTTTCTTGCCGGCCATTAAAGTCGCCTCGGGAAACAAATAGATGGTGTCGCCGACAGTGAGTTTTTCAGGGTGGGCCACCAGGTTGCGGTTGGCCTCCCACAGCTTGCCCCCCAGGGATGACTTGCCGTAAATGCGCCGGGCGATGCTCGACGCCGTGTCGCCCTTTTGAACGACATAAGCCTGGGCGGGGCCGAAATCGCTCGATTGGGCTCCGAGCCCGGAAGCGGTCAGGAATAACGCGGCCGCCAAAACCATGCTCAGTAGAAATCGACTCATGTCTTTCCTCCCTCGGGCGCCGGCGCCTCCATGTTTTTCAGGCGCCGGAGTGTCAACTGGTTGACTTTGGGTTATGTCAGGTTATGATAGTTTTACGCTTTCATAGTAATTTATAAGTAAATTACCGTTAACTATAATACACTTTTCAGAGCCGGGAGTCAACTTTAATCGACGTTAAACGTCAATTATTATTTAGAATCAAGCTAATACCTTATATATGGCCCCGCCGTCCCCTGAACCGCTAAATATTGCGGCCTCGCCCTTGCCCCCCGGTCCAGGCTCTGCTAAACTGAAGCCCATTATAGCGGAAAGGCCGCCCGCACACTATATATGTCGGCCGAAATATAAAAAAAATTAAAAAAATGGAAATAAAACTGGCTGAAACTTTGGGGTATTGCCCCGGGGTCAAGCGGGCCCTGGACACCGCTTTCAAGCTCCTGGCCCGCCGGGGCGGGGATGTCTTCAGCCACGGCGAATTGATCCACAATCCGCCGACCCTGGAACTTCTGGCCCGCAAAGGTCTCAAACCCTGGCGGGGCGAGGGCCGGGGCACGGTCATCATCCGGGCTCACGGTCTGCCCCCCGGGGAAGTGGCCGCCCTTAAGGCGCACGGGCTGACGATCAGCGACGCCACCTGTCCCCGGGTGAGACTGGTGCAGACCCTGGCGGCCGAAGAGGCCGGCCGGGGCCGGCTGGTCATCATCTGGGGCCAGGCCGACCACCCGGAGGTCATCGGCCTTATGGGCCACGCCGGAGACCGGGGCTGGGTGATAAGCGGGCCCCGGGAAGCGGCGGCCTTGCCGGACGCCGAATCCGTGCTCCTGGTGGCCCAGACCACCCAGGACCAGGACCTGTGGCCCGAAGTGGCGGCGGCCGTGCGGGCCCGCTGGCCGGAGGCCCTTATAAAAAACACCATCTGCGAAGCCACCGTGACCCGCCAGAGCCAGGTGCGGGATCTTGTAAAGCTGACGGAAGCCCTAGTGGTCGTGGGGGGCCGCACCAGCGGCAACACCCGCCGCCTGGCCGACCTGGGCCTGGCGGCCGGCCGCCGGACTTTTTTGACCGAAACCGGGGCCGAC
>JAITBV010000214.1 GCA_031283395.1 Candidatus Adiutrix sp. | reverse complement strand
TTGCCCCCGTATTCCTCCTTCCATTGCCAGACCCGCTTGACGAATTCGGCCCGGCCCAGGTCCTGCCGGGTCAGCCCTTCCCCGGCCAGGGCCTTTTCCACCACGTTCTGGGTGGCGATACCGGCGTGGTCGGTGCCGGGCAGCCACAGGGTGTTGTCCCCGCGCATCCGGTGATAGCGGATGAGGATGTCCTGGAGGGTCTCGTCCAGAGCGTGTCCCATGTGGAGATTGCCGGTGACGTTGGGGGGGGGGATGACGATGACAAAGGGCTCGCCGGGTTTTTCGGGATCGGCCCGGAAAAAGCCGCTCTCCTCCCACCATTTATAGATACGTCCCTCGGCCTCGCCGTGGTCGAAATTCTTGGCCATGTCCATAATGGTCCACCTCGGGCGCCGAAGGCTCTGAACGCCGCCGGCCGGAAGGACATTATCCTTCAGACGCGGCAAAAAGACAAGCCGGTGAGGCCGGATGGACCCGGCTGACAAATGACTTGAACCAAACCTCAGGAAATATTAACGCCGGGCCGCGGAAAGTCCGATAAGTATTTCAGAAGCCCGGTGAAAGGAGGCTCCCATGCTGGTCCATCCTGAAATATCAGCCCTGCTGAACCGTTTAAGCAAGTCGGACCCGGAAGCTCCAAAAAACGGGCCCCGGATCACCCGGGGGGACAAGTCAAGCAAGGGCGGCCTGGACAAGCCGAAAGACGCCCTGGCCTATTCCGGGGAAAGGGCGGAACGGGAAGACGAGGTGGATTACTTAAACGAGCGGGAATCCAAAGTCAGTTGCTACGCCTGATACCAATTAACTTCTAAAACTCATAGCCCAGGCGGAGAACGCCGCCCAGGGCCTGTCTCCGGCCCCAAGCCCCTTCCAAGCCGAAGCTGGCGGAAAATCCGTCCTCGCCCGAAAGTTTCAGCCCCACTTCCCCCACCAGGCTGTCGCCCCCCAATTCCGCAAAAGAGCCAGAAAGCGGACGGTCATTTATTTTAAGTTCCGCCCGTCCGTTGAACTCATGCTCCCAGGCCGCGCCGGCGTAGAGGATGCGCCCCTCGCCGGCCTGAAAGTCCGCCCGGGTCCCCAGGGTGAACCGGGTGGAATTGACATCGGCGACCTCGACCAATTCATCGATACTGTTGATCTCGATGACCCGCTTTTCACCATTCCCCTGGTGGCTCCACATGAGCCGGCTGTAAAACTCCAGTTCCACGCTGTCGCAGGCGGCCATCTTCCACCCCGCGCCGCCGGCCGCGCTGAAATATGTGCCGGAGGAATCAGGCGGATCAACAACAGGCCCGTTATTACTATACAGCGTCTCCAGGCTGGTGCGGACCTGGCCGACCCGGAAGGCGCCTTCCATATAAAAACGGTTATGGAATTCGGTTTGCACAAGAAAGCCGCCGCCCACATAGCGGGCGCGGCCCTCGCCCCGGAAGTCGTCGTCTGAAAAGGCCCGGCCGGTCTCGAAATTCCCCGTGCCGCCTTCGCCGAAAAAGCCGTAGGTGAAAGCGGCCAGGGGCGAATCATCAATATCCACCCTCCGGCCCAAACCGGCCAGAAAGGAGAAACCGTCGATCTCGGTGCGTCCGGCCCGGGAAAGTTCCTGGCGGCCGCCCGACATCCCGCCGAAAGCCCGGAGGCCCTCGGCCCCCTGGCTTTCCAGGGCCTGCCGGGCCGGGCCGTAGATCAGGCCCAAACCCTGGTTCAGGAGCATCTGGGAGGGAAGGCGGCTGTGGGCCAGGGCCCGCATCTCATTTACCGGCGAGGATTGAGCCTGGGCGGCCGCGCCCCAGAAAAACGAGGCCAGGAGTACAGAAAAAAAAACCGGGAACCGGAGAGCCATAAGCTTCATCTCTCGAAAGTTTTTTTGAGGGGTAATTTTAAATTATAGCCCAAAGCCGGCTGATTTTCAAGATATCCTGGCAGGCGTTTTTCAATATTTTCAGGCTGAAAGTTCGGCCAGGGCCCCCAAGGGAAAGGCCCGGTTGAAGCGGCCGTGGCCGAAGGGGGCGTTCATCAGCACCGGGCCGGGAAAGGCCTCAGCCGTCTCCCGAAGGAGGGCGCGGACCGCGGCCGGGGAGCCGCAACGGGTGAAGCGGCCGAAGACCAGGCCGCCCAGAACCCCCCAAAGGCGGCTCTGACGAAGGGTGGTCAGAAGGCGGTCCAGGCGAAAGGGAGCTTCATCCACCTCTTCGACCAACAAGATGGCCCCGGCCGCCTCTGGCAGCCAGGAACTTTCCAGAAGGTGGATCAGGACGCAGAGATTGCCGCCCAAAAGAGGCCCCCGGGCCAGCCCGGGCCGCAGGACGTCCCGGGGGGAGAATCCCCAGCCGCCGGCCCGGGCCTGGGAAAAGAGGGCGGCCTTGAGGGCGGCCAGGCTGGCGCCTTCCAGCCGCGCCCCGGCCCGTCCCAGGGCGGCGACCATGGGGCCGTGCCAGCCGATGACTCCGGCGGCCCGGAGGCGGGCCAGATGCAGGGCCGTAAGATCGGAAAAACCGAGTATGGGCTTGGGGGGCCAGGCGGCCCAGCGGGAGGCCAGGTTCGGCAGGAGCCTCTGGCAACCCGAGCCGCCCCGCACGGCCCACAGACCGCCCACGGCGGGGTCGGCCATTAGTTCTTCCATGACCTCCAGGCGGCACTCGTCGGAACCGGCCAGGTGGCGGGCCCGGCGAAAAATATTGGCCGGAACGCTCACCTTAAGGCCCCAGGTTTTCAGACGGATCAGGGCCTGGTCGAACTCCTGCCGGTCGAAATGGTGGGCCGGGGCGAAGAGGCCCCAGACCTGGCCGGGACCCGGGGCCGCGGGCCAGATCACTCCGGGGTCGGTTTCGCCCGACCACTGGAGCCGGGGGACAACCGCTTTCGGGCCGGGTCCGGTCATGATCACTCGATGACCCGGTAGGCCTGGCCCTGGTCATCGAAGAAGGTCAGGCGGGGGCGGTCGTCGTCGCCGGCGCTTAGGGCGGCCAGGGGCCGGCCCTGGCCGAGGGCCAGGGCCAGGCCGCTCTCCTTCTGGTCGCGCCACAGGGCCAGGCGGTCATGGCCCTGGTCGTCGCGGAAAATCATGGTCGGGTGGCCGCCGGCGCTCAGGCCCAAGGCGGCCCTCTCCCGCCCCCTCTGGTCGACCAGGCGGAAGGCCGGCCGGCCCTGGGCATTGAGGGCCGCCTGGATCTTGGCCGCCCCCTCCTTGTCCCGCAGCCAGATATGAGGTTCCCCGGCCTCGCCCAGGCCGATCTCCAGCCGGTATTCCCCGGCCTCGTCCAGCATGAACAGGCGGGGCTTGTCCCGCACCAGGGTCAGAAGCAGCCTGGTCCGGCCGCTGTCGTCAACCAGACGCAGTTCCCCGGCCCTCAGGACAGCCTGGTTATCAGCCCGGGCCGGCGTTGCCGTCAGGTGGGAGCCGACCAGCCCTCCCAAAAGGCCGGCGGCCAA
>JAITBV010000291.1 GCA_031283395.1 Candidatus Adiutrix sp. | reverse complement strand
GGGCCGCAATTGGCCGACCGCTTCGCCCTGACCGTCCACCTGGCCGGGGAGGCCGACCCGGCCCGGCGGGCCCAGGTGGTGCGCCGCCGCCTGGAATTCGAGGCCGACCCGGCCGGCTTCCGCGGGCGCTTTCAAGCCGCCACGGCCGTCCTGGCCGAAAGCATCAAGGCCGGAAGGCGACGCCTTATGGATATAAGGCTGACCGGGCCGGCCCAGGCAATGGCCGCCGACCTGGCCCGGGAACACCGTCTGGCCGGACACCGAGGCGACCTGGCCCTGGGCAAGGCGGCCCGGGCCCGGGCCGCCCTTCTGGGCCTGGATGAAGCCGGGCCGGCCGAGGTGCGGGCCGTGGCCGAACTGGCCCTCTCCGGCCGCCGCCGCCCGCCGCCTCCCAAGCGCCCGGCCCGCCTGACGGTGACTTTCGCGGAACGAGCAGAAAAAAAAGAACTTTTCGAACCCATCTATCTGCCGGACCGGCCGGAACCCCCGCCGGAAGCCAAGGGCGGGGCAGCGGCCGAGGCCGATGAGGAAATGATCACCCGGGTCTTCAAGGTCGGGGGCTCTTTCCGGGCCGTCACCCCCCAGAGCCGGCGGGAAGTGGGGACCCGGGACCGGGGAGGGCGGAGGTCGGCGCGGGAGACCGGGGCCGCCCGGGGCCGTTCCGCCCGCACCTCGGCCCGCCGCCTGGGCCGGCCCCTTTCCCTTTCGGCCACCCTCCGGGCCGCGGCCCCCTGGCAGGCCGCCCGGCGGGCCAGGGCCGAGGGCGAGCCGAGGCTCCTGACCCTCACCCCGGCCGATTTCCGGGAAAAGGTCTATCGCCAGAAGACCGGCCGCCTGGTGGTCTTCGTGGTGGATTCCTCCGGCTCCATCGGCACCCTCTACCGCATGGAGGAAGCCAAGGCCGCCGCCCTGGCCCTTTTGGCCGAGGCCTACCAAAAACGGGACAGGGTGGCCCTCATCGCTTTTTACGGCCTGAAGGCCGAACTGCTGCTGCCCCCCACCAACAGCCCCGACCTGGCCGCCCGCCTCCTGGCCGAACTGCCCAGCGGGGGCAAGACCCCCATGGCCGCAGCCCTGGCCCTGGCCGGCCGCCTTCTTAGGGTGGAGCAGGCCAAGGACCCGGCCCTGACCCCCCACGTCATCCTGATGACCGACGGCCGGCCCAACATCCCCCTCACCCCCGGGGCCAACCCCTGGACCGAGGTCCTGACCATGGCCGGCCTTATGGCCGCCGACCCCAGGCTCAACTTCATCCTCATCGACACCGACCGGGGGGCCTACAATGACTACAAGCTGACCCGGGACCTGGCCGAACGCCTCCGGGCCCCCCGCCTGAGCCTGGAGGAACTGCGGGAAGGCCATTTGACGGAATGGCTGAACAGGGGTTCAGGGCTCAGCCCCGGTTGACAGGGGGGGGATTAGGAGGCATAATCAGGGGTCGGGGAAACCATGTCGCGTTCCTTTGGACTAATAGGCCTGTTTCTGGCCCTCCTAATGGCGGCGCCGGCCCGGGCCGAGGAGTTGGCCGCCGCCGATATCTACACCATCGATGTCCCGGCGGACTGGGAAACGGCCCAGGTGGAACCCGGCTACATGATGTATGCCAGCCCGGACAAGAAAGCCGTCTTCCTCATCACCGTGGGCCAGTCCATGCCCAAGCACCGGGAAAAGACGGCGGCCATGGTCAAAAGATACGACCACCTGCGCATAGGCTCGCCCGACCGCTTCGTCACCCTGATGAGGATCCAGCCCAAGCGGGTGGCCGTGACCGTCATCGGCGACCATGCCGACCGGGTGAAGGTCTATTGGTCCATCAAGGCCGTGGAAAACGATGCCATGAAACAATGGAAGGCCAACTAATGCTGACAGACCTCAAGCCCCAGTCCAAGACCCTGGCCGACCGCCTGGCCACCCTAAGGGGGTACCTTTGACCTGGCGGCCTTAAACCGCCGCCTGGGCGAACTCGACGAGGCCATGGGCCGGACCGGTTTCTGGGACGACCCCAAAAACGCCCAGGCCGCGGGCCAGGAACGCACCCAGCTCCAGGCCAGGCTCCAGTCCTGGACGGCCCTGGAAAGCCAGGGCGAGGAGATAAGCCTGCTGTTGGACATGGCCCTGGAGGAGAATGACGAATCCCAGGAGGACGATCTTAAGGGCCGGATAGACGAACTGACCCGGGCCCTGGATATCTACGAGGTCCAGCGCACCCTGGGCGGGCCCCACGACGGGGACGGGGCCATAGTGGACATCAACGCCGGGGCCGGGGGGACCGAGGCCCAGGACTGGGCTCAGATACTTTTGCGGATGTATCTGCGCTACGCCGACCGCCACCGCCTGACGGCCCGCCTGGTGGACCAGTTGGACGGCGACGAGGCGGGCCTTAAAAGCGCCACCTTCACCCTGACCGGCCCCTACGCCTTCGGCCTGATGCGGTCCGAGGTGGGCATCCACCGCCTGGTGCGCATTTCACCCTTCGACGCCCAGAGCCGCCGCCACACCTCGTTCGCCAGCGTCTTCGTCACCCCTGACGTGGCCGACGACATAGTGATCGAAATAAACGACCGGGATCTCAGGGTGGATACCTACCGGGCCAGCGGGGCCGGGGGCCAGCACGTCAACAAGACCAGCTCCGCCGTCCGCCTGACCCATCTGCCGACGGGCCTGGTGGTCCAGTGCCAGGACGACCGCAGCCAGCACCGCAACAAGGAAATGGCCATGAAAGTCCTCCGGGCCAGGCTCTACCAGCTGGAGCAGGAAAAAAAGGCGGCCGAATTGAGCAAGATCAACGACAGCAAAAAGGAGATCGCCTGGGGCAGCCAGATCCGCTCCTACGTCCTTCAGCCCTACCGGCTGGTCAAGGACAACCGCACCGGCTTTGAGAGCGGGAACGTGGACGCGGTGCTGGACGGCGACTTGTCCGGTTTCGTCAAGGCCTTTCTGATGAAAAGCGCCGAAGAGGCCGGAACATGAAACCCTGGCTGCCGACCTTGGTGGAGACCCTGGACCAGGGCCCGGTGCTGGCCATGAGCGCGGTGCGCCAGCTGGCCCGGGCGGCGGTCTTCAGCCCGGCCGGCGAATTCCTGGCCGGGACCTTGGGATCGCCGGCCATGACCGCCCAGGCCGCCGAGGAGGCCTCCCTCCTGAAGCCCGGGGATTGCCGCCTCCTTTCCCCGGCCGGCCTGTCCCTGGAACGCTTCCGCCCCGACGACGAGGGAGCCCGACGGTTCTGGTTCAGCGCCCTGGACCACCAGGCCGGGGCCTGGGCCTCCTGGCTCCTGACCATGCCCTGCCTTTCCCCCGAGGGGCTAAAACTGGCCCGCCACCTCTTGAGCGCCTTCGGGCCCTGGACCACCCCCCGCCTGCCGGAACCCTTTCAGGACCAGTGGTCCCTCCTGCCGCTAAAGGCCGGCCTGGGCCGCCTCTTCGTCCTGGGCGACGACGCCCTGGCCCTGGAAACGGCCTGGCTGGCCGCCCGCACGGGCCTGTCCGTCACCTGGCTGACCACCCTGGACCAGCGGGGCCCGGAACTGGAGGAAGCCCGGCTCCTGGCCGAATTCGGCCTGGAACGCCTTTCTTCCTGGCCGGAACTGGAAAGCGGACGCCTGGCCGAACTGGGCCTCCGGGAAGGCGTCCGCCTGGTGGTCACCACCCCGGAACACCCCGCCTTTCTGCCGGCTCTAAAGGAGGCCAGGCCGGCCTATCTGGCCCTGGCCGGCGAAGCCGAAGCGGACGACGCCCCGGCCGGCCTCTTCCCCCGGCCCCTGACCACGGCCCAGAAGGCCCTCGGCCTTGTGGCCGAAATGCTTAGATAGCAAAAATCCTTATTTACGGACAAGCCCTTAATGGTTGACAGGCGCGAATTTTTTGATTATGGTGGAAAATCGCGCCGAAACAGGGCGTCAACGCCACCCACAGATCGGCAGGTGAGACCCTAAATTGAGCAGCAACCAGACCGGCATTGAAGTCTCCGTGCGGGACAACGATGTGGAACAGGCCATCAAGGCCCTGAAGCGGAAAATAGCCCGGGACGGGCTTTTGAAGCAGATAAAGAGCAAGAAGGCCTACGAGAAGCCCAGCGAGCGCCGCAAGCGCAAGGAGCGCGAATCCAAGCGCCGCCTGCGCAAGGCCATGGCCCGCCGGGCCCGCCGGACCCCCAGGGGCTAAAGCGGCGGCTTTGGGTCATTGTAGCCGTAACTATTCGAAAAACCCAAAAAACCCGGGGCCAATGGCTCCGGGTTTTTTTATTATGGCGGCCCCGCCGCCTTGCCAGGCGGGCCGGTTTTGTTTATAATACCCCCGATGTCCGAAAAGAAAAAGGAAAAACCAGAAAAGGCCAAGCCCACCTTCGGCCAGGTCTGCCTGGAATACGGCCAGGCCATAGTCCTGGCCGTGGCCCTGGCCCTGGTCATCCGCTCCTTTTTGTTCCAGGCCTTTCAGATCCCCTCCGGGTCCATGATCCCCACCTTCCTGGAAGGGGACCGGGTGCTGGTGGAAAAATTCGCTTACGGCCTCCGCAACCCTTTCAATAACCATATTTGGGTGGAAACCGGACGGCCCGAGCGCTGGGACGTAGTGGTATTCATCTCGCCCGAGGACCACGACAAGGACTTCGTGAAAAGGGTGGTGGGCCTCCCCGGGGAGACCGTGGCCCTGATGGACGGCGAGGTATTCATCAACGGCCGCCGGCTCGAAGACCCCCACGGCCGCCACGACCCGCGCAGCCCTTCGCCCCTGCGCGACCGCCCGCCGAGGCTCATGGGCGAGAACGAATATTTCATGATGGGCGACAACCGCGACCATTCCAGCGACTCCCGGGCCTGGGGCCCGGTGGAGTTCGGCCTCTTGAAAGGCCGGGCCTGGCGCCTCTACTGGTCCTGGGACCCCAGCCCCGGCCGGGACCTCGGCGACCGTCTCCGCGTGGGCCGCATCGGCCGCAGAGTGGAATAGCTCATGATCGAAACCCTCCCCGGCCTGCCCAAGGACCTCCTGGACCTTGACGACTACAGCCCCGGCCAGTTGAGCCTCATCCTGGACCAGGCCGAGAGCTTCAAGGAGATATCCCGGCGGACCATCAAGAAGGTGCCCACCCTGCGCGGGAAACTGGTGGTCCTGTTCTTCCACGAAAATTCCACCCGCACCCGCCTGAGTTTCGAACTGGCCGCCAAGCGTCTGTCGGCCGACACCATCGCCCTGTCCGCCTCCGGTTCCTCCCTGGCCAAGGGCGAGAGCTTACTCGACACGGCCAAGAACATCGCGGCCATGGCCCCCGACGCCCTGGTCATCCGCCACGGGGCCTCGGGCGTGCCCGGCTTTCTGGCCCGCCG
>JAITBV010000186.1 GCA_031283395.1 Candidatus Adiutrix sp. | reverse complement strand
GCTCCGTCCAGGGGCTGTCCAAGGATGCGGCGGTCAAGTATCGCGGTTTCACCATAGGCCGGGTCACCTCTCTGTCCCTGGCCGTGGCCGACGACTTCAGCGGCCAGCCCTTGGTGAGGGTCGATTTTGAAATAGACCCTTCCATCTTCGCCACCCAGGATCTGGAACATAAGGATGTCCCGGATTTCTTGCGGGATGAGATCGCCAAGGGGCTCAAGGTTTTCCTCACCCTCCAGGGGGTCACGGGCATCTATTTTCTGGACCTGAACTATGGCAAGGAACCCGAGGTCATAGGACCGGCCGCCCTGGAGGCGACCGACCGGATCGTCCAGGACGATCATCTGGTTTATATTCCCAACAGCCCCAGCCAGATTTTCGAGATCGGCGAATCCATCAGCCGGCTGGTGCGCACCATGAATGACATTGACTTTATAAATATCAGCCGGGATCTCAGAAAAGCCATCCGGGCCATAGACCAGGCGGTGGGCTTTATGGACGCGGGCCGCCTGTCCCGGGAGGCGTCCGAAACCATGGAGGAGGTCCGGGGCCTGTCGGCCTCTTTGCGTTCGTTGGCCGGGCATCTCGAAGTCCTGCTCGACCCCGGCGAGGGCGGCAGCTTGGGCCAGACCATGCAGACCTCGGCCGGCCAGTTGCGCCAGAGCCTCCGGCGCTTGGATCAGCTCCTGGGCTCTTCCCGGGGGGGGCTCCCGGAGACCCTGGATAATCTCCGGGCCATAACGGATAATCTGCGGGAAATGTCGGAGCTGTTGAAAAATCAGCCCAGTCAGGCCATTTTCGGGTCTCCCCCCCGGGAGACTGAGCCGGGGCGGGGGCGGGAAAATGTCACCACCTTCACCCTGCCTTGACCAGGGCCGGTCATCTTTTTCGGTCGGTGGGATCCTTCAAAAAAAGCGGCGGGAATATGCCTAAATTGAGCCCGATTGTTTTTCTGGCCCTGAGCCTTATGCTTTCCTGTCTGGGGCAGCCGCACCCGGTAAAAAATCGCTTTCTCCTGGCCGTCTCCGAGGAGGCCCCTCCTGCGGCGGCCGTCAACGCGGCCGGCCGGTCCACCCTGCTCCTGGGCGCGGTCACCGCTGCCCCGGCCTGTGACGGCCGGGCCCTGGTCTATCGCCTGGGGCCGGACCGCTATGAGAGCGATTTTTACAATGAGTTCCTGGCTCCCCCGACCCGGCTTCTGGCCGAAGTCCTGGCCGACCGTCTCACCCGGGCCAGTCAACGCCTGCGGGTGGCGGTAGGCCCTGGCCTGGCCGTGGCCGATTTCGGTCTGGAGGCCCATATCCAGGAGCTTTACGGCGACTTCAGCCAGACCCCGCCCCGGGCCGTCCTGACCTTGCGCTTTACTCTGAACGATCTTCGGCCGGCCGCAGCCAAGGTAATTTCGGACCGCCTCTACCCCTGCCGGCGTCCTTGGCCGGAGGGGACCGGGGCGGCCGGCCTGGTCGCGGCCTATGGCCTCTGCCTGAATGACATTTTGGAGTCCCTGGCCAGGGATATAGACTTGGCCATCTGATGTGCTATAATCCCTTCGGCCCTCCCGGGTTCATTTCAAAACCGATGGATGCCCATGAGCGGAAATGAAATCTATCCCCTGACCTTGGAGCCCATCCCGGCAGAGCAGTTTCAGGACCGTTCCGGCCGGCCTTGGCCGGCCGGGGAAGTGCCGGAATTCAGCCTAGGCACTTTATGGTTGGCCGCCGATGCTTCCCGGGTGGCCGCCGGGCCCCAGGCCGGGCGGAGCCTGGCTTACCTGCGTCACCTGTGGGGGGTGAAGCTGGCGGGTCTGAAGGCTGGCGGCACGCCCGATATGCCCATGCCCCTGGAACTGAAGCTAAAAACCACCAGAGAGACATCTCAGAGCCTGGCAATGACCGATTATTCTCTCTGGTATATTTTGGCCGCCGAGGAAGATTCGTTTATCCGGGCCGGTTTTCGGCCGGATTCAGCCGAATTTGCAGCCGAGGCCGGTCGTTGCCTGTTCCTGCCCCCGGGAGCGCCTCTTATCCTTGGTCCGGGTCTGACCCTGGCCCAGTTCGGTCCTTCAGCCCGCCTGATCCAGCCCTCCCCGGAAGCTATGGCCGACGAACGCCCTCCGGTCTGGCTGGCTCCGGCCGCCGCCGGCCCCGGGGAAGCCCTGGTTTTTCAGGACCATCATCTGACGGTCCGGCTCATCACCACGGCTCACTGGAGCGGCCTGACCGCGCCTGAGGCCCTCACTTTTCTCTGGCCTTTGGCCGGTCAAGGCCGGGTCCTCACTCAGGGGCCGGCTCCAACCACCCGTCTTAAGCCCGGGCGGGCCGTCCTTCTGCCCGCCGCTATGGGCCGCTATGCCGTGGAGAGTGCCGGCCGGGTCAGCTATCTCCTTCTGGAATCCAGGTGATACGTCCGCTTATGGTAATGGCGGTATAGTCAAACATTCGGAAAGCCCGGGCCCTCGTAGCTCAGTTAGGATAGAGCACAGGATTCCTAATCCTGGTGTCGCGTGTTCGAATCACGCCGGGGGCACCAATAAAAACAAGAGGTTATGATGAAAATCGTAACCTCTTTTGTATTTATATTGACATTTTGCGCCAAATTTGCTCCAATGGCTGAAAAGGGGGCGTCATGGCCAGCATCAGAAAAAGAGGCCCATATCAGTGGGAAGCCAGAGTCCGCAAAAAAGGCCGGCCCCTAACCTCCCGAACCTTCGAGACCCGGGCCGAGGCTGAACGCTGGGCCAAGGAGATAGAGTCGGAGATGGACCGGGGCGTCTATGTTTCCAGAAAGGCGGCTGAAAGCACCACTCTCAGGGAGGCCTTGGAGCGCTATATTGAAGATTATTTGCCCCGGCTGGCCCACTACGAGGCCAACATTTACCGGGTGCGGCGGTTCCAGCGCCTGGCCTTGGCCGATAAATTCATGGCCGCCATCCAGGGTAAAGATATTGCCGATTATATAAAGGAACGAGAAGCCGAAGGGGTGGGGGGCAACGCCATCCGCCTGGAATTGGCCTTTCTTTCGCGCCTGTTCAACGTGGCTATCAGAGATTGGGGCATGACCAGCCTGGTCAACCCGGTTTCGCAAGTCAGCCGGCCCAAAATTCCCAAAGGTCGGGAACGCCGCCTGGAGGAAGGCGAGGAAGAGCGCCTTATGGCTGTGGTCAGCCCGGAGATGCGGAACATCATCGGTTTGGCTTTGGAAACGGCCATGCGGCGGGCGGAGATTTCCAATCTGCGCTGGAGCCGCATTGACCTGGAGCGGCGCACGGCCACCCTCTATAAGACCAAGAATGGCGAGACCCGCACGACCCCTCTCTCACCTGTGGCCCTGGAAATTCTTGGGCGCCTGAAAGCCGAATCAGACGGCCGGGAAGACCGGATTTTCACTCAAAGCCCCTCGGCCATCACCCAGGCCATGCGTCGGGCCTGTAGAAATGCCGGGCTGGCCGACCTCAATTTTCACGATCTGCGGCACGAGGCTACCAGCCGCCTTTTTGAGAACACCGATCTGGACCTCATGGAAATCCGCTCCATCACCGGCCATAAGACTCTACAAATGCTGGCCCGTTACAGTCATTTGCGTATGGACCGGCTGGCCGGCAGGTTGGCCGGGGCGCGGAGGGGTGAACCGGCCTCATAACCCGAAGGTCTCCAGTTCGAATTTGGACCCCGCTACCAATTAAATCAAGGGGTTGGATGGCATCATCCAACCCCTTGAAACTTCTTCCCCAC
>JAITBV010000176.1 GCA_031283395.1 Candidatus Adiutrix sp. | reverse complement strand
ATGGCCGACGAGAGTTTCCGCAAACGCTACCTGGAGGGCGAGCCCGCGGCCGTCAAGCAGGTCGAGGACCTTTTCAAAAAAGAGGTCGCCCAGGGCTGAGCTTCTTCTCCGTCATTCCGGCGGAAGCCGGAATCCAGGGCTTTGAAGATGGACCCCGGCTTTGAGGCGCGCCTCTTCGCCGGGGTGACGAACATAATTAAGGCATCGCGATGCAAGCGCCCACGGCGCAAGGAGGGCCGTTATGGCAACGACTTTCAAGGTGGAGGACCATCATATCCTTCAGTTCACCGGCAACGTGGAGCTTTTGCTCCAGCAGAAGACCCCCCGCCTGTCCGGGACGGTCAACACCGGCTCCTATAAGGGCTCGGCGGCCCAGGTGGTCAAGCAGTTCGGCGAGGTGGAGTTCAACCCCTTCAACCAGGGCACCGACCCCGGCGACTGGAAGGGCGACACGGTCCACGATGATATCGAACATCATCAGCGGTGGCTCATGCCCAGCGATTTCGCCCTGGCCCTGGCCGACGCCAAGGGCGACGACATCCGCCTGATAGGCGACCCGAAATCCCCCTACGCCGAGGCCATGCGGGCCGCCTACGCCCGCAAGCACGACGACCTGATAATAATGGCCGCCACCAACCCGGCCAAGACCGGCACCTATGACGACCTGACGGACACCGATCTCCCGGACGGCCAGATAATAGGCCATGACTACGACCCCGGGGGGGAGGGCGAAGGCCTGACCGTGGCCAAGCTCATCAAGGCCCGGGAAATGCTCATCGCGGCCAATAACGACCCGGGCGAGGCCCGGTTCCTGGCCTGTTCCGAAAAGCAGCTCTCGGACCTGTTGGGCTCCATCAAGGTCACCAGCGCGGATTACAACTCGGTCAAGGCCCTGGTCAAGGGGGAGGTGGATTCCTTCATGGGTTTCAAATTCATCTCCACCGAGCGCCTCTTGTCCACCGCCGGGATCAGGCACTGCCTGGCCTGGGTCAAGAGCGGCCTCCATTTCGGGACCTGGAACGGCCTGGAGACCCACATAGACCGCCGGACGGACAAGAACTATCTCTGGCAGATCTGGATGAGCTTCACCGCCGGCTGCACCCGCACCCAGGAGAAGAAGATCGTCCAGGTCAACTGCGCCGAGTAAAACACATAGACCGTCACCCCGGCGAAGAGGCGCGCCTCAAAGCCGGGGTCCATGGATTCCGGCTTTCGCCGGAATGACGAAACAAAATGGAGGAAAAAACCATGAGCGAAACCAAGAAGACCGGCCAAGCGCCGGCCAAGGGGCCTCTCGGCACTCCAGTCCGGGCCCCGGTGGTCAAGCCTTCCGACACGATGAAGAAACGAACCAATGGGCGTGGTTGACATAGTCAACCAGGCCTTGAGCGCCCTGGGCGAGGCCCGGATCATCTCCCTGGATGATCCGGGCCCGGCCGCCGAACTGGCCCGGAGCCTTTACGAGTCGGTGCGGGACGCCGAGATAAGCCGCTACTGTTGGAACTTCGCCCGGGACAGGGTCAGGCTCCCGGCCCTGGGCGAGGCCCCGGCCTTCGGCTGGCGCCATCAATATCTCCTGCCCGCGGATTGTTTGCGGGTCCTGTCGGCCGGGCCCTGGCCCCAGGCCCTTATGGATGATTACATAGCCGGGGAAAACCGGGCCTGGCTGGTCGAGGGCCGGAACCTTTTGAGCGGCCAGGGCCCGCCCCTGAACCTGATCTATCTGAGGCGGGTGGAGGACCCGGCTTTTTATCCCCCCGTCTTTGTGGAGGTCCTGGCCGCCCGGCTGGCCGTGCGTTTATGCGAGCGCCTGACCGGCTCCAACTCCAAGCGGGAACTGGCCCTGAAGGAATACGAACTGGCCGCCCGGCAGGCCAGGCGCCTGGACGCCATCCAACTGCCGCCCCAAAGGCCGGGCGACGGGGAGTGGATGGGGGCGCTTTTGAGGGGAGGTTTATAATGTATGAATACGAGCCCGCTTTAGGGGAAATATAAAAATGCCGCAAGGGTTGATGATAGCGGCGGCCGTGGCCGGCGCGGTCCAGGCCGTTTCTTCGGGTCTGGCCCAGGCGGCCAGTGCCGAGAACCAGGCCAAGGCCGCCGAGGCCAACTCCCGGCAGGCGGCCCTGGGCGCCCGGATAGCCGAAAGCCAGGGCCAGATAGACGCGTCCCGGACGGCCCGGGACTGGATCAAGCAGCTCGGCCGGCAGCGGGCGGCCCTGGCCCAGGGGGGCGTGCTGGAAAGCGCCACCGGCCGGTTGCTGCGGGAGGAGACCGAACGGAAGGCCAGGGATGACGCCTTTCAGGTGCAGTTTAATGCGGATTTGAAAAAACAGGGTTACCTCTTTGAGTCGGCCGATCTGGCCAACCGGGCCTCGCTGGCCCGGAGCCAGGCCTCCCGGGCCAGGCTGGGGGCCGCGCTGGGCGGCATCGGCAGCCTGGCCGGGGGCGTCAATAAAATATATTCCGGAGTTTAGACCATGACCGTTTCATCCCCCCTGGCCAAGGCCGTGCACCTCACGCAGGGCGCCATCGTTGATTACGCCTTTCCCTTCAAAGTGTTCAAGGAAGGGGAGCTGATCGTCAGCCTGGTGGACGCCTCTTTCCTGGTCACGGATCTGGCCCTGGGGGCGGACTACACTGTCGGCGGCCTGGGCCGGGACCAGGGCGGCACGGTCAGTTTGACCCCCGCCGGGCGCGGGAAGGCCGGGACGGGCCTCAGCCTGGTCATCCTCCGGCGCATGGATATCACCCAGGAGATCGACTACCGGCCCCATGACGTGTTCCCGGCCGAGACCCACGAGCGGGCCCTGGACATCCTGACCATGATCTGCCAGGAATTAAGGGAGATGATGAGCCGGGCCCTGGTGGCCCCGCCCAACCTTTCCGGGCCTATTCAGTATGGCGACCTGGCCGCCCTGGCCCTGAGAGCCGAAGAAGCGGCCGGGGAGGCCGCCCGGGCCGTCGCCGGTCTTTCGGAAAGCGGCCCCGGCCAGGCCGGGGTGCCGGAGCTTCTGGAGGCCTTAAGCCGCAGGGCCGACGCCCTGGAAACGGCCTGGCCGGCCCTGGCGGCCGATTTGGCCGGGAAGGCCGATATATCCGCCCTCCCGGCCGCGGCCGACCTCGGCGGGCAGGGAGCCGCCGCCTTCGGGCAGGCCGCCCAAAACGGAACGGCCGTGACCTTCGCCCGGTCCGACCATAAACACGCCCTGCCCGCCGCGCCGGGGGGCGGCTCCATAGGCCCCGTGTGGGTCCGCCCGGACGCCACCAGCGCCCTCGTCCTGCCCCCGGGGGGGACCTGGAGCGGGTTCTACGCCATCCGCGTCGGCTCGGGCGGGGCGAACTTCGGCTATACCACCGTCTATGCCTTTGCCGACAAGGCCGGGGGCTCCACCCTCCACGCCGGAAGCGGCGCCAACTATCTCATGATGGCCCTGGCCCTCCGCACGGCCTAGGCTTTTTTCTTGAAAGGAACAGCCTATGCGCCCGATCACCGCCCTGGTCATCCACTGCTCGGCCACCCGGCCCGGTGAGGATATAGGGGCCGAAGAAATAGACGCCTGGCACCGGGCCCGGGGCTTCGACTGCCTCGGCTACCACTTCGTCATCCGCCGGGACGGGACCATCGAACCCGGCCGCCCCCCGGCCCGGGCCGGGGCCCACGCGGCCGGCCATAACGAGGCCTCCCTCGGCCTCTGCCTGGTGGGGGGCCTTTCCGAAGCCGGGCGGGCAGAAAACAATTTCGGCCCTCCCCAGTGGGCGGCCCTGAAAGGTTTGCTGATCGATTTGAAAGAAGCCTTCCCCGGCGCGGACATCCTCGGCCACCGGGATCTGCCCGGGGTGATAAAACAATGCCCCTCTTTCGACGCGCGCGCCTGGGCCGCAGCTGAAAGGCTGAACCATGCTGACTTTTGAGGAAACCTGGCGGGCCGGTTTGGAGTTCGCCTTCCGCCTGGCCTGCGGCTGGGAACGCAAGATATTTCTGGCCCCCCCGGTCGTGTTCTACGACCGGGTGCTCGGCGGGGATCCCCATATCCTTCTGGCCTACGGCGCGGTGTTTTTGCTGGACCTCCTGGTGGGCCTGGCCTCCGCCCTAAGGCGGCGGGCCTTTTCCCGCCGGCGCCTGGAAATGTGGACCGTCAAGCTCCTCGTCCACAGCCTCTGCGTCCTGTTGGTCGGCCTGGTGGACCTGGCCGTGGCCGGGGCCCTGCGCCAGGCTTTCCACCCGCCCCTTTTGGATATAGTGGTGGCCATGCTCCTGGCCGGGGAGGCCGGCAGCGTCCTGGCCAACCTCGAGGAAATGACCGGCCGGGTCCCCCCATTTCTCAGGCGCTTCGCCGAGCGGCTCCAGGCCCGGGCCGCCCGCCGCCTTGATGATATCCTGGAAAATGACGAGGAAAAAAAATGAGGCTGAAACTGTTGGCCGCCGCCTAGGACGCGGAATTGCGCAAATGCGAATTCATGACAAATTTGATCAAAGCCTGACGAGATACGCCCAGGTGGGTGGCTTCTTCCTCCGGGGCCGGGACCATCCGGGCCGGGCAGTCGACATTTACCCTCTTTATCTCCCGGCCGGGGCGGCTGGCGGCTTTCAGGTCAAGATACCTGGTGATATCAACCCGCCCTTCATCAAAAAGGCGGTCGAACTCCTCGGCGCTGATCTTATTCCTGTTCATAGAGGGCTGCCTCTTCTTTACGGGCTCGACGGCAGGAAATGAGCCGCCTGGTTTGGCCTCGCTCGGTGAAAATCGCCGTCCATAAGGTTTGGCCAAGGCGGGCGATCATGGCGAAACGTTCTTCATCCCTAAAGTGCGCGGGAATGACCAAGCCTCGTTCGTCCTCCCACAAAGCCCGGGCCTCGTCGAAATCAAGGCCGTGTTTCAGTTTATTGCTCTGGCTTTTTTGAGGGTCATGGTCGAATTTCATGCTTTTATGGTATAAATTTTATACCATATTGTCAAGGGGCCTAAGGCCGTCTATGACTTTAAGGGCGTGGCCCACGGTCAGGCGGGCCATGAGATAGCGGGCCGGCTCGTAGCCGTCCCCGGTCAGGTCCTCGGCCAGCTCCCCCAGCAGAAGCTGGAGCCCGCTGGCCGCGTCATAGGCCTCGCTCAGTTGGGAATATAGTTCCGGCAGGCTTATGCCCCGGCCGCCTTCGGCCAAATAGAGTATCCCGGTCATGGTGGCTCCTTTCGTATTTCTATTTTGTAGCCTACAATATAGAAATATAAAAGTCAAGCTGAAAATACATTTTGTAGTTTCAAAAAAGGAAATTTGTGGTAAACTATCGAAATGCGGACAAGAGAGAAGCGGCGCAACTTTTTTGCTTGGTTCGCGGAGCCTGCTGCTGGCGAAGCGGACGGGTCGCGATGAAAGAGGCGATTATTAGTCTGGATTGCTTCGTCGCAAAGCTCCTTATAAAGAACAATGAGGCATTTGGATGGATTCCGGCTTTCGCCGGAATGACGGGCGCTCTGGGCCGTTACCATCTCCGTCACCCCGGCGAAAGCCGGGGTCCATGCTTTAGTTCTTTCATTCAAATTTCGGCCACAGGCCGAGCATAGCCGCGAAGCAATCCAGTAACCTTATATCCCGGAGGCGCCCCATGTCCCCCCTGGCCACCCGCCAAGAGATCGCCGAGGCCTTCCGCCTCTGGCTCCTGGACTATATCCGGGCCCGGGGCCTCACCCAGCTCCAGGCCGCCCTGGACCTCGGGGTGGTGCCCGGCACCGTCAACCACATCCTCTCCGGCCGCCGCCGGCCCAGCCTGGAACTCATTGAAAAAATGCTGGCCCGGGCCGGAACGGCCTACGGCCGGGCCCTGGCCCCCTTTCTGCCGGCCCCCGCGGGCCCCGCCCCCCTCCCCGCCCCCTTGGACGACCAGGCCATGCTGGCCCAGGGTTTTCTCAAGGTGCCCTTTTCCGACGATATGCGCCTGGCCGCCGGCGGCGGCGGGGCCGTGCCCCTGACCTACGAGGCCGCGGACAGCCCCGTCGTGGTCCACGGCCCCTCCCTGGGCCGCCGGAACGCCCGCCAGCTCCAGGCCTTCCGCCTGGGCGGGGATTCCATGGAACCCCTCCTGGCCAGCGGCGGCATCGTCATCGCCGACCTCAGCCACAACGATCTCGGCCGCCTCCGCGAAGGCTCCATCTATGTCCTCTGCTGGGACCTTTATGACGGCGAATGTGCGGCCAAGTATCTGCGCTGGGCCGAAAAAGGGCGCTGGCTCTCCATTGAATCGGAAAACAAAAACTACGCCCCGGTGGTCAAGGCCGCCGACGAGGTCAAACTCATCGGCCGGATAATCTGGGCCTGGCGGCAGTTCAATTAGCCGGCTTGACTATTCTCATAAAACAAATAATAATAAGTCTTTCTCAACAAATGGCGGGCCAAGAATGGATAAGCGGGAAATCAGCAAAACCATACGGGAAGTGCTTGCGTTTCGCCATCCGTATGTCGTCCGGGCCGAAATATTCGGTTCATTCGCCCGAGGCGACAATCAAACCGACAGCGATGTGGACCTTATCCTGACCTATGACGACACCAGGCCGCGCGGATTCCGGACATTCGGCCTCCACCGGGATCTCGAACTGAGCATAGGACGGAAAGTGGACATCGTCGAGGAGCATCTTCTCCACGATTTTGTAAGGGAACACATCCGGGACGACAGGGATATCATATATGTTCGGCAAGAATTACGTCAGTCTCATGATGATCCATTGTGACCGGATATTGCATTACAATATCTTGCCCCTAAACGAAGTCATCAGAAAAATCGCGGCTCCCGCTTCCAAACTGTGATTTCCAATTAACCCAGATCGGTCAATAGAGATTAGTTCTAATGGCGGCCTTTAGAGCAATATATATTGATTTAAAATAGTTAAGGCTATATTTGGATTTGTTTTAGGCGTAAGATTTAGGTGAAAGAAATTTGGATGGATTCCGGCTTTCGCCGGAATGACGGACACC
>JAITBV010000075.1 GCA_031283395.1 Candidatus Adiutrix sp. | reverse complement strand
AGTCGGCCCCAGGTCAGGCCGCCCAGGCGGTCCAGAAGGGGCGGGCGGGTTTCGGCCCCCACGTATTTGCCGACCGACTTGAAGAGTTCCACCGGCACATAGAGCTTGTCCCCGCCCTTGTAGACCAGGTGCAGGAATTCGCCTTTCTGGCCGTAGGAGAGCTGGAGGGTGACCAGGCCCTGGTACTGCCCTATGCCGTGGACCTTGTGGACCACGAAGTCGCCTGGCGTAAGGCTCTTGAGACTTGAGAATTTGAGGCCTTCGGCCGCGGCCGGGCGACGGCGCGGCCGCTGGCGGACGCCGAATATTTCATCCTCGACGATATAGGCCACTTGTTCGTCGGCCAGGGCGAAGCCGCCTGAAAGCTGGCCCACTTCCAGGGACAGTCGGCCGGCACTGCCGGAACCGGCGCGGCCGGAACCGGCGGCCGCCCGGCCCCGGCCGTCCGCCAGGTCGTAGTCGGCCAGCATCTCGGCCAGCCGCCGGGCCTGCTCCGCGCCCCGGGCCACCAGGTGGGTCGTAAAGCCCCGGCCCAGGAGGCTGCGCAGGCGGGCGGCCAGGGGGGCCAGGAAACCGGCCTGGCCGGAGACGGTGCGACCGGCCGTGGGCGCGGCCTTGAGATTGACGTTGGCTTCCACCGGGAGATGAAAACAGGGCGTCCCCCGGCTTTCCGGGAGGTCCAGGGCCCGGGTCCGCCAGCCGCTGGCCCGGGTCAGGAAGGTTTCCGCCAGCGGCAGCCAGCCGCGCCGTATGTCCAGGTGGGGGCGTTCTTCCAGCCGCAGCCGCTCATGGTGGTTGGCCAGACCCAGCCAGGCCGCTTCGGCCGATTTCATCAACGCCTCGGGCTCGTGGATGAGGACGCGGGCCCGGCCCAGCCCGGAGCGCAGGGGCTTGAGGTCCGTGAACAGGGGGGCCCAGGAATCCAGGCCGCTGACCGGCGTTCCGGCCCGGAAGGCTTCGGCCAGAGGGCTCCACAGCAGGCTGTGCCAGCCCGCGGTCCGGGCCAGCTCCTCCAGGGCCCCGGCCGCAACGGCGCCGGTCCCGGCATCATAGGCGAATTCCCGGGCCGGGGTTATGAGGAGACGGGAGAGGGACTCCATTGATCTCTGGTCCTCGACCTGGAAAGTCCTCATGGATTCCACCAGGTCGCCGAAAAATTCCACCCGCACCGGCAGGTTGCGCCCGGCCGGAAAAATATCCACGATATAGCCCCGGACCGCGAAATCGCCCGGCGATTCCACCTGCCCCACTGGCGTGTAACCATGGCGGACCAGGAAGGTCTTCAGTTCCTCCAAATCGGTCTCGGCTCCGGTCTGAATAAGGCGGCGGGCGGCCAGGGTCTCGGCCGGGCCGGGGACCAGGCGCAGAAGGGCCGGGGCCGGGGCGGCCACCAGCCGGGGGCCGTCGTCCTCGGCCAGCTTGGCCAGGACCCACTGGCGCTCCATGACCGTATCCGGCGCGGCGGCTTGGGCTAGAAAGGGTTTGGCCTCGAAGGCCGGGAAAAGGTGGATGCGGTCACGGCCTTCGGGCCAGAAAAATTCCACATCGCCCGCCAGGTCTTCGGCCATGGCCTGGGTGGGCAGGGCCACGAAAATGGTCTGTGGGCGGTCGGTTATCAACCGGGCCAGGAGGTGGGCCAGGACTGGCGGGGTCACCCCCCCCAGGACCACGGTTCGGCCCTCTTCCGGCTCCAGCCGGCCCAGGTCGCCGGAGTAGCGCTGGTACATATCCTTCAAAAAAACCGCCGGGTCTGGGGGACCCGGCGGGGGGGAAGAAACAGGCTTGGGTCTCAACAGCCGCCGGCGGCGTGCTTGTTGGCCTGCACCACGGATTTGATTTCCGGCAGGGCCTCTTTCAGGGCCTTTTCCACGCCGTGCTTTATGGTCATCTCGCTCATGGGGCAACCCTGGCAGGCGCCGGTGAGGTTGACCTGGACCACGCCGTCCTTCACGTCGATAAGTTCAATATCCCCGCCGTCGGCTTTCAGGGTGGGGCGCACTTTGGCCAACACCGCTTCAACTTGCTCTCTCATGGTTCAAAACTCCCTTGGGGTTAAGGATTCAGGGGCCGGATGGAGCCCGAAATTTTTGAAATGTATCGATTAATATATCACAAAAAAATCGCCCGCGCCAGTTAAAACTTGGGCCGTGTTATGAAGAAGAAGGCCTGGAAGGTTTAAGGGACAGGCGTTTGGAGGGGCCCTCGGCCAGCAGGGCTCCGGTGGATGAAGTTATGGAGATCACGGATAAATATCGGTCATAGCATCAAGGTTGGGCGGTGATGCCTTTTTACGCCTGGTATAGCCGGAAATCATTTTCCCTGTATCGGAGGAATAACAACCGGGGAGCGAGCCCAGTTCTTTTCTCAGGCCCGGGGACTGCAATACATCCAGGAGCGCCGTAATGCCGGGATGCGCACCCAAGTCAGTCGGGATGACCAAGTCACAGCGGGTCACTCCCAGCGGAACGAAACCCAACCCGAAAGATTCCGCGACAATACGCAGGCCCAAGGCCGCATCGGCTGTTCCGCCGGCCACCCGGATAGCCCCTTCATTGTGGGAGCGCACTTCGTCCGTGTAGCCCTTTACCTCAGAGATCGGCAGGCCATGCCGCGACAGTTGCGTATCCAGCAGTTTTTTCAGCGCGGCGCCCTCCTCGCGGTTCACCAGGCGGGTCCGGCCATTGGCCAGGTCATCAACAGTGCGGATGGACAAAGGGTTTCCCGGCGCGACCATAAAACCTTCCTCCTGCCCGGAAAAACCGATCACCAGGCAGTCCTGGCCAGGAAGCAAGGAACGGACAGCCTCGATGTTGCCGTCCGAAGGGCCGAAACTATGGTAGTGGATCCCCGCAACATGCGCGTTTCCCTCGCTTAGGGAAAGCAAAGCCTGGCGGCTGGAAGCGAAAGCGGTATGGACGCGGATCCCGGGGGCAGCGCGGGCCATAAGGCTGCTCAACAGGCTTAAGGCCGGGTCACAGCCCAATACCAGAACCGTCCTGGCCAATTGAGCCTGGGGGAGATGGCAGTCTATGGTCTTGTCCGCCAGAAGAAAACCATCGGCGGCCTCCAGTTTGAAAGGCCAGGCGTGAGCCCCGGGGAAAGGAACCCCGACCAGCTTTTCCCGCACCTGCGCCAGAGACAGTCTGGCCGTCGTGCCGGACTCGCTTAGGAGTTGGATGCTTCCAAATTCCGCTGGAGCCCCTTCTTCCTTGAAAAGCATTTCCACCGTGCAGCCGAGCACCCGGGCCAGCCGGAGAGCCACGGCCGTATTTGGCAGGTAACGTCCTGATTCCATATCATAAACCGCCTGGCGCCGGATCCCGACCAAGCGCGCCAGTTCCTCCTGGGAGAGGCCTTTAAGCTGGCGATATTTCTTTATTGCGCACCGTATGATTTCATTTTTGCCGGCCATCAAACCGTCCTCCTTGACAATATTTACCACAAGGATTAAAATCTGGCAATGACGTGTTTATGCGTCTATATATATTTATACACGTTAAAGTTTGCCTTTTGGAGGAACTTATGACCAGTTTGCTTAAAGCGTTGAGCTTGGCCTTTGGCTTATTTCTTTGGGTCGGGGCTTCCCCGGCGCTTGCGGCGGACCTAACCGCATTTGGAGCCGCTTCAACCACGGATGCCCTTACCGGAATCGCCAAGCTCTATGAAGAGGGGGGTAACGGCAAAGTGACGCTTTCCTTCGCGTCATCCTCGACTCTGGCCAAGCAGATAGAAAACGGCGCCCCGGCCGATGTGTTCATTTCAGCCAACGCGGAGTGGATGGATTACCTGGAGGAGAAAAAACTCCTGGAACCCGGGAGCCGGTCGGATCTTTTGGGTAACAGGATCGTTTTTATCGTTCCCGCATCAAGCGCGGTGCAAACCTTGGATGTTTCGCCGCGGCTCGATCTGGCGGCCCTTCTCGGTAAGGACGGCCTTTTGTCCGTCGGCGACCCGGCCCATGTGCCGGTGGGTAAATACGCCAAGGAAGCCCTGGAGAATCTGAAGTTGTGGCCGCGGGTGGAAAACAAAATAGCCGCGGCCAAAGACGTCAGAGCGGGGCTGGCTCTGGTCGAGCGCGCGGAATCCCCTTTAGGCATAGTGTATGGCAGCGATGCCGTCATCTCGGACAAAATACGAGTGGTGGGCGCGTTTCCCGCGGACAGCCACACCAATATCGACTATCCGGTCGCGGCCCTGAAAACATCCAACACCGCCGCCGCGCTCAGTTTCATCAAATTTTTGAGTTCTCCAGAGGCCAGGGGGATTTGGACGAAATACGGATTTGAGGTCAAATAATTGCTTTCTCCTCTGACCCCGGTGGAAGTCAACGCTCTTCTGCTCAGCCTTAAAGTCGCTTTTTGGGCGGTGTTGTGCGCTCTTCCCTTTGGAGTGATGCTGGCCTGGGTTCTTTCCCGTCTGCATTTCCCCGGCAAAAGTTTTTTGGATGCTCTCCTGCACCTGCCTTTGGTGCTGCCGCCGGTAGTGATCGGCTACCTGTTATTGGTGGCCCTGGGACGCAATGGGATCATAGGGAGAATACTGAATGAACACTTAGGAATAAGCATAGCCTTTACCTGGAAAGGGGCCGTGGCGGCTTCGATCGTCATGGCCTTTCCTCTTCTGGTGCGCGCGGTGCGGCTTTCTCTCGACGCCGTGGATGCCAGGCTGGAAATGGCCGCCCGCACCCTGGGGGCCGGTCCCTGGCGGGTTTTTTTCACGGTCACCCTGCCGTTGTCCATACCGGGCATCGTTGCGGGGATGGTGCTGGCCTTTGCCCGCAGCTTGGGAGAGTTCGGCGCGACCATAACCTTCGTCTCCAATATTGCCGGCCAAACGCAGACCCTTCCCCTGGCTCTCTATACCATGACGCAGATCCCCAACGGGGAAGAGGCGGCCATGCGTTTGTGTTTCATAGCCATCGTAATTGCCCTCCTGGCCCTGATCGGGGCCAATTGGCTGGAAAAACGCTTCGCGCGGCATTTTGAGGCTTAGGGGTTATGGATGTCAAATTGCGGCGCCGGCAGGGAACTTGCCTTATTGACGTGGCGTTTCAGAGCGATGAAAATGGCATTACCGCCCTGTTCGGGCCGTCCGGCGCCGGAAAAAGTTCCATAATCAATATGGTGGCCGGGCTGCGAAAGCCTGACAGCGGAAGTATCTTCATACGCGGGCGTTGCCTGTTTGATTCCGCGCGCGGCGTCAACCTGCCCCCTGAAAAAAGAAATGTCGGTTACGTGTTCCAGGAAGGTCTTTTGTTCCCGCATTTATCCGTCAAAGGGAATCTGCTTTATGGGCAACGCCGTGACCAACCCGGCGGCGGTGGCGTTGATTTTGACCAGGTGGTGGATTTGCTTGGTCTGAATGATTTCCTGTCAAGAAAGCCCAGAGCCCTGTCCGGCGGGGAAAAACAGCGGGTAGCCTTTGGCCGGGCGGTTCTTTCCAATCCGGACATTCTGCTCATGGATGAACCTTTGGCATCTTTGGATGAGGCCCGCAAAGAGGAAATGCTGCCTTTCATCAAGGATTTGAATACCCGCTTCGGCCTCCCTGTTTTGTATGTAAGTCATTCCCTTGAAGAAATACTTAACTTGACTGATAACATTATTAAATTGGCAGACGGTAAATGCGTTTGATCCCGCCTATAGTTCTGTTTGAAAATGCCAATAATATTAGGGATGTATACTGTTGGCTTGCTTTTTGAATAATTTCATATAGTTGTCCTCTGCGCTTTAAAATTTTATTGCATTTTTCCTTGAATTGGTTGATTATTTTGGTAAATTTGTTATCTTAATAATCAACCATTGATTTTTAGTGGCTGTTTCGTAAAAAAAGAGTTAAAGGCAGGAGAAACATATATGTCAGTTTATGAGAAATCGGTAAAGCTACTGATGAAAGATATGGTCGAAGAATTTCAACTGAAGCCGGGAGAAGTTCTCCAACGAGAAAAAATCTTCCAGTGGTTTCAGCAGCATTATCCGAAAATTAAAGAGGGCACCATTCAAGGGCACCTTGTAAAAATGTCAACCAACGTGCCAAGTCGTTCCCATCACAACCTGAATCCGAACTCAGAAGCCGACTTATTTTTCCGCATTGCTTCAGGCCGCTATCGACTTTACGACCCGGCTAATGACCCGACGCCAATTTATACAGGACAATCTTCTACACCAGAAATCAATGACATTGATAGCCTTACAGATGAGCAAGACCTTGAAATGAGACGAACTGTATGGGGAGCATCGGAGTTCGCGTATGAGCGAAATCTGCAAGACTTCCTATCTAAAAACCCGCAAAAAATTGAACCCGGCCTGAAACTTTATGAGGAGGAAGGCATTACAGGTATTGAGTTTCCTGCGGGAGGTGGTAGGGCCATTGACATTCTAGCAGTTGACAAAGACAACAACTACGTTGTTATTGAGCTTAAAGTTTCTCGCGGCTACGACAAAGTTATTGGGCAACTTCTTCGTTATATGGCATGGATTGAGAAACACCACGCTGACTCTGGTCAATCAGTTCGAGGTGTCATAATTGCTAAAGAAATTACAGATGACCTTCGCCTTGCAACATCTCTCATCAAGAATGTAGAACTGTTTGAGTATGAGCTTTCTTTTTCGCTGGGAAAAGTAGATTTATCGTGATAAGGATAGCCATATTTTCACGAAATAGCCCCTAATAGCTGGCAGTCATTACTCGATTGCCAGAACCACTAATGAGCTTACCCCAATAACGGTACCAAGTGAAATGATAGTGCCTAGGCCTAAAATGAACGCCTCAAGCGTTAGTTAACGAAAGACCTGAAAGGTCTTTGTTCCGGACAAAGGTCCGGTTTTTCTTTTCTGAGATCAAGTCTGGAAAAAGGTTCCAAGCGGATGCTTTTTATGAAGCCGCCTAGCCGCCGGCGTTCATGGCCGGCGGAGCGCAGGTTTCCCGGATGATCAGGCTGGTTTCCAGGCAACGCTGCCGGGGGGGGGAAGTCGAGGAGGCCTGAAGGATATCGAGCATGAACCGTCCGGCCATCTGGCCTATCTCCCGGCTGGGGACATAGACGGTGGTCAGGGGCGGGTAGCCGTAGTTGGAGAATTCGATGTTGTCAAAGCCGGCGATGGAGATCCGGTCCGGGACGGCCAGCCCCCGGTGTCGGCAGGCGGCCAGGGCCCCCAAGGCCAGCATGTCGCTGGCGAAGAAGATGGCCGTGGGGCTCAGCCGGCCCAGATCCTGAAACATCTCCATTAGGCGGTAGCCGTTTTCCAGGGAGGGCGAGGCTTCTTTGATCAACTGCTGGTCCAGGGGGAGGCCGTTATCGCCCATGGCCGCGGCGAAGCCGTTGAAGCGCTTCCGGACCCGTTCGATTTGCGATTGCATGGCTCCGACAAAGGCGATGCGGCGATGCCCCAGGCCGATGAGATAGACTGTCATGTTGTAGGAGGCTTCCTGATTGTCAAAGCCCACATAATTGTAGTCAGTGCCGGGCAGGATGTCCCACAGGAAGACGCAGGGGATGCCGGCGGCAATCAGTTCATCCAAATAGGCCAGGTTTTCATCCATGCAGCCGATGAGGAAAAGGCCGGACAGGGAGCGCTCCCTGGCCTGGAGCAGTTGGGCCCGTTCCCGGTCGGGGTTGAAGCTGGTGTTGTTGATTATGGCCGGGAAGCCCCGGGTCTGGACTGTTTCTTGGAGGGCGAAGACGGTTTCCGAAAGTTTGGCCGACTCCACAGTGGGCACCGAGATGCCCAGAATCGATGATTTGCGCTTGGACAGGTCGCCGGCCAAGGCATTGTATATGTAGTTATGTTCGGTCAGGGTCTTGCGGACCTGGGCCAGGGTGGCCGGCTTCAGCAGATTGGGCGTATGGATGGCCCGGGAGACGGTGGCGGTGGAGACCCCGGCTAGTCGGGCTATGTCGCCGATAGTCAGCTTGGTCATGGCTTGGCCGCCGTGGAAAAAAGTGGCCCGGCCCCTGGGGGCCGGAGGTAAGAAGCCTTTTAGGTTTATTGAAGCATAAAATTAAAAGAATATCAATCTCCAAGGCCGAGGCCCCGGCAGCCGCCCCGGATATTTCAGCTTGACTTTGGTTGTGTTTTTATATATAAAAGAATAAATATTAGAGAAAAATTGAGCCTTCCGACTAAGGGTTCAATTCGTTGCGTCTTTATGAAAGGCGGGGACGAGGAAAAGAAAGGAAGGTAATAAGTTTTGAAAAGAAATGTAATCGGTTACTTTGAGAGCCAATCAAAATTGTCAAAGGCAATTTTGATTGATAAATTGTCCTGTTAAGGAGAGAAAGTATGACCATTAAAGTAGGTGTGGCCGGTTATGGCGTAATCGGGCAGAGACTGGCCGACGGCGTGGCCCTGCAGGGCGATATGACCCTGGTCGGCGTGGCCGATGTGGCCCCCACTCTGGCGGTGCGGGCTTTGAAAGAAAAAGGTATGCCCTACAGGCTCTTCGCCGCCGGGGCGGACGGCCGCCAGAACCTGGAAGCGGCCGGGCTGGAGATTTCCGGCTCTTTTGAAGACCTGGTCGGGGCAGTGGATATTATGCTTGATTCCTCCCCCGGCGGGGTGGGCGCCAAGAACAAAGAGATATATCAGAAAATGGGGAAAAAAGCCGTCTTCCAGGGCGGGGAAAAAAACTCCGTGGCCGATGTCTTTTTCCACGGCTACGCCAACTATGAAAAGGGCCTGGGGGCCGACTACCTCAAGCTGACATCCTGCAACACCACCGGTCTGATCCGGGCCGTTGACCACCTCGACCGGGAAGTCGGGGTTGAAAAAGTGGCCATCACCATCGTCCGCCGGGTGGCCGACCCGGGCGACTACCACCGCGGCCTGACCAACGCCCTGCAGGTGGACAAGGCCCCCAACCACCAGGCCGAAGATCTCATGACGGTCATGCCCCATGTGCCGGCCACCGGCATCCTGGTCCATACCCCGGTCACCCACGGCCACATCATAACCATCCTGGCCACCCCGAAGAAGGACATCGACCCCGACAAGGCCATCGAGCTGTTCCGCGCCCACCCCCGGGTCCGAGTTGTCAGCTTGGCCGAGGGTTTCCTGGGTAACGCCTCTCTTTTCCGCTACGCCCGGGACCTCGGCAACCCCCGGGGAGACATGTATGAAATCGCCCTCTGGTCCGACACGGTGGTCAAGAGCGGCCGCGACCTTATGTTCGCCATCAACATCCCCCAGGAGGCGGTGACCATACCGGAGACCATCGACGCCATCCGGGCAGCCCTGAAAATGCAGCCTGACCGTCTAAGCGCCACCTCGGCCACCAACGGCTTTCTGGGTCTGGGCAAATGGAAATAACCGATCAAGGCAACTTGATCCAGGTTGGTTTTAGGTAAGGAGAACAGCCATGTCTAAAAAGAAAGTCGCCATCATCCACACTTTTCTCTATTCGGTGGAGGATTTCAAGGCCCTTTTCAAAAAATACCTGCCGGAAGTCGAAATGATCAACATCATTGATGACAGTCTTCTGGCTGAGTCGCTGGCCAACAAAAAAAGGACCGAAGGCGTCACCCAGCGTATGGCCCTATATGCGTTCGCCGCCCAGAGCTTGGGCGCGGACGCCATCCTCAACCAGTGTTCCTCGGTGGCCGGGGCGGTGGACCTGATTCAGCCTATGCTTAAGATTCCCTACGTCAAGGTCGATCAGCCCATGGCCGAAGAGGCGGTGCGCCTGGGTGAAAAGATCGCCGTCATCGCCACGGCCATTTCCACCGTGGAGCCCTCCAGCCAGCTGGTGGAGGAGATGGGTCGCCGGGCCGGCAAGAAGGTCTCGGTCTCCCGCTGCTATTGCGAAGGGGCCTACGAGGCCCTTCTGAACCATGGCGACCAGGCCAAGCACAACGAGATCGTCATCGGCAACGTTAAGCGGGCCGCCGAGGCCCACGATGTCATCGTCATGGCCCAGGGTTCCATGTACAAGCTCCTGCCGCTTTTGACCGAGGTCAAAAAGCCGGTCCTGACCAGTCTGGAAACCGGGGTGGCCCAGTTGCGGCCGCTTCTGGGTCTGCCGCCGCTCTAAACGCGGCGGAAGCCAGATTTTGAGCGAGGCGTGAAAATCTCCCTGAAATACGGCCGGAGCCAGATCGAGGCCGAATTGCCCGAGGCCAACTTCGGAGGCTGGCTCCTGCCCCGAAGCGAGGCGGCGGCGGCGGATGAAGCGGCCCTGATCGCCGAGGCCCTTCAAAAGCCTCTGGGGACGCCGCGGCTGAGGGATCTGGTCCGGCCGGGGGAGAAGATCTGCCTGGTGACCAGCGATATAACCCGTCCCTGCCCTTCGGCCCTGCTTTTGCCTCCGGTGCTGGCCGAATTGGAGGCGGCCGGCCTGCCGGACGGCGATATAGTCATAGTTTTGGCTCTGGGCATTCACCGGGGCCATACCGAGGCCGAAAAGGCCGCCTTGGTGGGCCAGGATGTCCTGAAGCGCTACCGGGTGGTGGACCATGACCCGGACCGCTGCCGCTGTTTGGGCCGCACCAGCCGGGGCACCCCGGTGGACATCTTCGAGGAAGCGGCCGCCGCTGACCGGCGCGTGGCTCTGGGCAACGTGGAATACCACTATTTCGCCGGTTACAGCGGCGGGGCCAAGGCCCTGATGCCGGGCGTTTCCAGCGCGGCGGCCATTCAAAACAACCATCGGATGATGACTTTGCCCACGGCCAAGGCGGGCCGGCTGGAAGACAACCCCGTGCGGCGGGACATCGATGATTTGGCCAACTACCTGTCCGTGGATTTTATTCTCAACGTCGTTCTGGGCGAGGACAAAAAAGTAAAAGCCGCCTTTGCCGGCCACCACCTGGAGGCCCACCGGGCCGCCTGCCGGCGGCTCGATGAGATGAGCCAAGCCCCGGTGGCCGCGCCAGGGGCCGAGGTGGTCCTGGTTTCGGCCGGCGGCTTTCCCAAGGACATCAATGTTTATCAGGCTCAGAAGGCTCTGGACAACGCCGCCCGGGCCGTGCGGCCGGGCGGGATAATCGTCTGGGTGGGGGCCTGCGATGAGGGTTATGGTGAAGATGTCTTCGCCCGCTGGCTAAAGGAGGCCTCCGCCCCCGGCGATCTGGTGGCCCGGGTCAAGGCCGATTTCCAACTGGGCGGGCACAAGGCGGCAGCTATCGCCTTGGTGCTGGAGAAGGCCAAGGTCTTTATGGTCTCCAACCTGAGCGAGGAAATGGCCCGGGGGCTATTCGTGCGGCCGGCCTCCGATCTGGCCGGCGCTTTGGACGCGGCCCTGTCCGAAGCCGGTCCGGAGGCCAAGGTTTTGGTTATGCCCTACGGCGGCTCGGTACTGCCCCAACTGATTTGACGGGATTTTGATGGCTATGGACAAGACGCGAGGCTGGGAATTCGATTTGACCGGGAGGCTGGCCTTGGTCACGGGGGCGGCCAGCGGCATAGGCCGGGCTTCGGCCGAAGCCCTGGCCCGCTACGGGGCCGAGGTCATTCTGGCCGATCTGAAGGATGAAGCCCTGCCGGAGGTGGCCCGGGGCATTGAAGCCGACTACGGGATCAAAGCCTGGCCGCAACGCCTCGACATAACCAAAAAAATTGAAGTTGACGAGATCGTGGCCGAATTGGGCCGCCGCTTCGGCCGTATCGACATCTTGGTCAACAGTGCCGGGATTAACCAGCCCCAGCCGGCGGAAGAGGTGACTGAGGAAGCCTGGGACCTGGTGCAGAAAGTCAACCTGAAAGGCTCGTTCTTTTGCTGCCAGGCGGTTGGTAAATTGATGATCGCCAGGAAATACGGCAAGATCATAAATATTTCCTCCCAGGCCGGCAGCCGGGGGCTGCTGCACCGGGCCGCCTACTGCTCCAGCAAGGGCGGGATGGACCAGATAACCCGGGTGTTGGCCCTGGAATGGTCCAAATACGGCATCAACGTCAATTCCCTGGCTCCGACTTTCCTGATGACCCCCCTGACCGAACCCATGTTCAGAGATGAAAGCTTTCGCCGATACGTGGATTCCAAACTCCTGATCCCCCGTCTGGCCACCCTTGAGGATCTGACCGGGGCCGTGGTTTTCTTGGCTTCCCGGGCCTCGGACATGATGAGCGGTTCGGTGCTTTACATAGATGGCGGCTGGACGGCCCACTAGCGTTTCTGACGGATTAGTTAGGTCGGCGCGGCTTAAATGTTTCAACGAGGAGGACGGATGAGGGACACCAAAAACATAGCCGTGCTGGGGGCCGGCACCATGGGCCACGGCATAGCCCAGTGCGCCGCCACGGCTGGTTACGCCGTCATCCTGAGTGATCCGGATGAAAAGACGCTGGCCCGAGGCCGGGCCATGATCGAAAATAGCCTGAAATTCATGCTTTCCCAAGGCCGGCTGGAACCGGCCTCGGCCGAGGCCGCCCTGAGCCGGATCACCCAGGAGGCCGAACCCCGGGCCGCGGCGGCCAGGGCGGATTTCATCTTCGAGGCCATCTTTGAAAATTTGGATCTGAAACAGGAGCTTTTCCGCAGTTTGGGCGAGTGGACGGGCCCGGAGATCATTCTGGCCAGCAACACCTCCTCTTTTGATATCGACCGGCTGGCCGAGGCGGCCAGGCACCCCGAGCGGGTCATAGGCGCCCATTGGTTTCATCCGGCCCAGATTACCCCGGCCCTGGAGGTCATACCAACCGCCCGGACCAGCCCCGAAACCTTGGCCGTTGTGCTGGACCTGGCCGAAAAAATGGGCAAATATCCCACCCGTTGCTCCAATCAGCCGGGCTTTGTGGCCAACCGTATTCAGTTTGCCATGCTGGCCGAGGTCCTGGCTATAATCGAAGAGGGCGCGGCCACCCCGGAAGAGATTGACCGCATCATCAAGTCTTCCCTCGGTTTTCGCCTGGGCTGTTTCGGCCCCTGCGAAATCGCCGACCAGGCCGGCCTTGACGTTTACAAGTCGATTTACGAATCCCTTTATGCGGCCACGGGCCGGGCGGTCTTCCAGACCCCGGCCGCTGTCACTCGCCTGGTCCAGGAGAACCGGCTGGGCCTGAAGACCGGCCGGGGCTTCTATGATTATCAGGCCCCCGGGGCCGGGGAGGCCGTTCTGGATCGCCGGGACCGCCGGCTCATGGAGCGCCTGAAGCTGTTCGAGCGGGAGAATCTGGCGAATTAAACAGGCCTGATTTGAAAAATATGCGGCCGGGGGAAAAACCTTATGAGCGAAAACCAGTCGAGCGATGTCATGGCCCGGGCCTTGGCCCTGCATCGGGAAAATAAAGGCAAATTGGCCGTGGTTTCCAAGACCCGGGTGGATAGCATGGCCGACCTGGCCTTGGTCTATACCCCCGGCGTGGCCGAAGCCTGCCGCGAAATAGTCCGCCAACCGGAGTCCGTCTATGAAGTCACGGCCAAGGGCAACATGGTGGCGGTCATCACCGATGGCAGCGCTGTCCTGGGGTTGGGGGACATCGGCCCTCTGGCTTCGCTGCCGGTCATGGAAGGCAAAAGCATTCTCTTCAAGTGCCTGGCGGACATAGATTCCTTTCCTCTGGCCCTCCAAACTAAGGATGTGGATGAATTTGTCCGGGCGGTGACCCTCTTGACCCCCTACCTGGGAGGCATAAACCTGGAGGATATTTCCGCTCCCCGCTGTTTCGAGATCGAGCGCCGGCTCATTGAGAGTTGCGATATCCCGGTTTTTCATGACGACCAGCATGGCACGGCGGTCATCGCCCTGGCCGGGCTTTACAACTCCCTGAAAGTGGTGGGCAAGGATATCGGCCGGATCAAGGTGGTCGTGAACGGGGCCGGGGCTTCGGGTACGGCCATATGTAATATGTTTACCGCGGCCGGGGTGAAGCTGATCGTGGCTTGCGACCGGGAAGGGGCCGTTTATAAGGGCCGGCCGGGTTTGAACCAGGCCAAGGAGGAACTGGCCGCCCTGATCAATCCCGGGGTGGAAAAGGGGAGCTTGGCCGAGGTCATGCGGGGGGCGGATGTCTTTCTTGGCCTGTCCGGTCCTGGCCTGGTTACGGCCGAGATGGTCCGGAGCATGGCCCCGGAGGCCATAGTATTCGCCATGGCCAACCCGGTCCCGGAAATAATGCCGGACGAGGCCCGGGCTGCCGGAGCCCGGGTGGTGGCCACGGGCCGGAGCGATTTCCCCAACCAGCTCAACAACTGCCTGGGCTTTCCGGGCATCTTCAGGGGGGCTTTGGACGTGCGGGCCCGGGTCATCAATGAGGCCATGAAGATGGCCTCGGCCAAGGCCCTGGCCGGCTTGGTCACCGAGGCCGAACTAAGCCCGGATTACATCATCCCCACCGTTTTCGACACCCGGGTGGTGGCGGAAATAGCCAAGGCTGTGGCCGAGGTGGCCCGGGTTACCGGGGTGGCCCGGATTTAGAGCCTTTGGGGATGGGCGGCCGGGACGGCGGTGGTTTGAGGGCGAATAAGGAGGGTTTTATGGGTGCGTTGACTAGCCGGGATCGGGTGCTGGCGGCCTTCAATCATCAGACTCCGGACCGGGCGCCGCGTGATTTGGGCTCCAAGGGTTCGTCCCTGGCCTTGGGCGCCTATGCCGACTTTTTGAAGCACCTGGGGCTGGATTGGAAAGTTGAAGTCTTGGACAAGCGCCTGGGCTTGGCCGTCATTCATGAGGAAATTCTGCAAAAATTCAAAATAGACACCCGCTACGTCTATATGGGGGCCGGTTCCCAATGGGATCCCCGGCCCGACCCGGCTGAGGACACCTTCTTCGACGAATGGGGCGGGCTTTTGAAAAGGCCCCGGGGAGGGTTTTATTATGATCATGTCCAATCAGCTCTCTCCGGGGCCGACTTGGCGGACCTCAAGAATCACCCCTGGCCCGACCCGGACGACCCGGCCCGCTTCAAAGGCCTGAAGGAGAAAGCAAAAGCCTATTATGACCAGGGCTTCGCCGTGGGCAGTTACATGAAGGGCTGTGCCGAAACCGTGTGGATCATGCGGGGAATGGAAAACGCCTACAAGGATATGATCGCCCGGCCCGATTATTATCAGGCCTTGTCCGAAAAGATTTCCAGTCTTTTGGCCCGGATGGTGGCCAATTTTTTTTCGGAAGTCCGGCCTTACGTCCAGTTTTGCTGCGTCACCTGCGACCTGGGGACCCAGATCAGCACCATAGTCAGCCCGGATTTTGCCCGGAAATTCATTCTGCCCCATGAGAAGAAAATCCACGATCAGATCCGCCAGGGCGGGGCCAAGGTGGCCCATCATTCCTGCGGGGCCATTTTCAAGCTTATTCCGGCTTTGATCGAAATAGGCGTGGATATCTTGAACCCGGTGCAGACGGCCGCCCGGGGCATGGACCCGGCGGAGCTGAAACGGGCCTACGGCCGGGACATCTGTTTTTGGGGCGGCGTGGACGCGCAGAAGCTCCTGCCCGAAGGCCGGCCGGAAGAGGTGGCCCTGGAGGCGGAAAAGCTCCTCAACATATTGAACGATCAGGGCGGGTACCTTTTCGGGCCCAGCCATGATATCCAGATTTTCACCCCGCCGGCCAACGTGGTGGCCATGTTTGAAGCGGCGGACAGAGTATCCGGCCTTTGAGGCCCGCCGGGAAAGGACTCAACTTTTTTGCCAAGAACGCCCGCCGAGACTTAAAGGGCTGTCCCTGAAGCGGCGCACTAAAAACTCTCCAACTGATAAGGAGTGGAAATCATGTTACGGTCTTTGCTCTGTGCCATTTCGGCCGTCACCCTGTCCCTGGTTCTCTTCGCGTCAGCTTCGGCTCAGGCGGTGGAATACAAAAAACAAACCGTCATGGTGGCCACGGCCAACCCGCCGGGCGGCTATCACGCGTTGGTCATGGATAAGTTCAAGGAAGTCCTGGAAAAGGAATCCGGCGGCGCGATTACGGTCCGGGCCTTCTACTCCGGCAGCATGGGCGATGAGCAGACCAATGTCAAGCAGCTCCGCACCCAGGAACTGCACGCCACCGTGGTCTTCACCGGAAACCTCTCCCCATTCGCGCCAACGGCCAACCTGTTCTGCCTGCCCTATCTCTACCCGGAAATGCAGGACGCCTACAACCTGTTCAGCGACCAGGCCTTCATGAAGAAAACCGCCGACATCATCGCCAAGGAATCCGGCGGCCGGTCTCTGGGCTGGCTGGTCGGGGGCTATCGCTTCCTGACTAATTCCAAGCACCCGGTGAAAAAGATCACCGACCTGGCCGGCATTAAGATCCGCGTTTCGCCTTCCGCCGGCCAGCTTGAATCTTTCCGTGCCTGGGACGTTGACCCGCATCCCATGGCCTGGACCGAGGTCTTCAACGCCCTGCAGCAGAAGGTCATTGATGCCGTGGAAGCGCCCTATTCCATGATCCGCGACCAGAAGTTCTGGGAAGTGACCAAGTATATCTCCGAAGTACACTACATGATGTGGGTGGGCAATCTCCTGGTGAGTGAACCCTGGTACCAGAAGCTGGACCCGGATACCAAGGCCCTGGTGGACAAGGCCGCCTTGGAAGCCGAGCGCTACAGTTGGCAATTGAACGAAGATTTGACCCAGCCGGCCATTGAGGAATGCACGTCCCACGGCATGGAAATATCCATCCTGGAAGACGAGCCGGTGTGGGTGGAAAAGGCCAAGGCCCGGGTTTGGCCCATGTTCTATAAGGACTTCGGCTTCGAGGGCCTGGCCAAAGAAGCCGTGGCCATAATTGAAAAAACGCGCAAGTAGAGTAAAGTAAGGCCCGGGAGAGGGGCTTTAGCCCCTCTCCCGGAGGCCAAGCCAGGTGGGAATGACCTCATTTTTTCGGCCGGAGCCGAGCGCGGGAGGGCGACCATCAAGGCCACGGAGACGGGTATGCGCTATTTGAAGCATTTTTACGACAACCTCGAGGAATATTTCTGCGAGGTGCTGATTGGGGTCATGATCTTCGCGCTCAGCCTTCAGGTGATCGTGCGCATGACTACCGGCGGTGCCGTGTCCTGGGCGGAAGAACTCAGCCGCTACTGCTTCATCTGGGGCATCTATATCGGCGCCTCCCTGGCGGCCAAAAAGGCCGCCCATGTGCGCGTCACCGCCCAGTTCATTTACGCCTCTACCCGTACCCGCCTTTTTTTTCGCATCCTGGCCGATGCCGTCTGGCTTGGTTTCAACATATTTTTCCTGTATTACACGGCCACGGCGGTCCGGGAATCATTCCGTTACCCGGAAGTGACCGCGACCATGGGTGTGGTCAAAGCCTACATTGAACTAATCGTGCCCATAGGTTTTGCCATGATGTCCTGGCGGACGGTGGAATTGTACATTCGGCATTGGCGGCGGGGGACCTTGGCCTCGTTGGTGGAAACCCTGTAAGGAGGGGCGTTCATGTCCATGCTGGCCGTCCTTTTGATCGCCCTTTTCAGTATGTTCGCCATTGGTGTCCCCATTTTCATGTCTTTAGGAATTGCTTCGGCCTTGGCCCTTTTGGTCAGCGACATCTTGCCCCTGGCCGTCATTCACACCGCCCTCTTTGAGGGGCTTAACATCTTTCCGCTCCTGGCCATCCCCTGTTTTATCGTGGCCGGCACGCTCATGGAGCACGGCAACATCACCCAAGAGATCATTGACGTGGTGAAGATCCTGGCTGGCCGTATGTTCGGCGGTATCGGTCTCACCGCGCTCCTGGCCTGCGGCTGTTTCGCGGCCATCACCGGCTCGGGCGCCACTGCGGTGGCCGCCGTGGGTTCCATCATGGTTCCGGCCATGCTGCGCAACGGCTACAGCCGGGAATACGCCGGTTCCGTATCCTCCTGCGGGGGCACTCTGGGTATTCTCATCCCGCCCAGCAACCCCATGATCGTTTATGCCATCATCTGCAACATCTCAATCATTGGCATGTTCACGGCCGGGTTCATTCCCGGCTTTATCATGTTGTTCGCGCTCTGCTGCGTGGCCTATGCGCAGGCCAAAAGGCATGGCTTCAAGGGCGATATGGACCAGGAGGCCTTTAAGTTCATAAGCCTGCTACTCGCCGTAAAGCGCGGTTTTTTTTCCCTGGCCACGGTCGTAGTGGTGCTGGGTTCCATTTATTCCGGCCTGGCCACGCCCGTGGAAGCTTCGATAGTGGCTGTGGTCTGGGCTCTGTTCGTGGGCAAGGTTGTCAACCGGTCCCTGAAAATCGAGCATATCCGCCTGGCCCTGCGCGAGGGGGCCATGATCTGTGGGGCCATTCTAATCATTGTTGGTACTTCGGCGCTGTTCGGACGCGTCCTGACCTACGAGGAGGTGCCGGCCCGCCTGGCCAACGCGGTCATAGCCTTCACCACTAACAAGTACCTGGTGCTGCTGATGATTATGGGTGTGGTCTATGTTCTTGGTATGTTTATGGAATCACTGTCCATGGTCATCCTGGTCACCCCGGTCATCCTCCCGATCCTATACAAGCTGGGCATTCATCCGATCCATTTCGGCATCTTGATGGTCATCGCCACCGAAGTGGGTCTTTTGACGCCGCCCTTGGGGGTCAACCTGTTTTTAGCCTCAAAGGTTGCCGGTACCCCGGTGGAAAAATTGGCTATGTCCGTGTTGCCCTATATCGGGGCCATGACTTTTGTCTTGTTGTTGATTCTCTTTTGCCCCATCCTGGCGACCTGGCTGCCGAATTTGCTGGGTTATGGCCTGTAAGGGGATAATTCAAGCCGCAATGCCCGCCCCGGACAAGCCCGGCCAGCGGCGTCCTTCGATTCACTTACCGGCGTCAGCCAACGTGCGGCGCCAATCACAAGGAGGAAGCATGAAAAAAGTTTTTTGGTTGGCCTTCCTGGCCTTGGCCTGCTTTGTTTTGAGCCCGGCCGCCCAGGCAGAAGCGCAGACGCCCATTAAAATTGGCGTCATCAGCCCGGTCACCGGCAATTACGGAGACCACGGGCTCACGGAACGCAACGGCATGGAAATGGCTTTGAAAGAACTGGGCGGAAAAATTCTGGGCCGCCCGGTGGAACTGGTCGTGGACGACGATGAAACCAACCCCGACGCCGCCGCCCGCAAGGTGCGGGCCCGGGCCGAAAGGGACGGCATCAAGATCTACATGGGTGGGGTCAGCTCTTCCACCGCCCTGGCCATCGCCCCGGTCGTGCAGGAATTTGGCGGCCTGTATTTCGCCACCAACCCCAACGGTGATACCATAACCTCTACCCAGGCCGTGCGCAACGTGTTCCGGTCGCCTCCTAACATGTCCAGCCTGGCCCGGGCCGCCACCAATTATGCCATCGATAATCTGGGCAAGAAATTTTTCTTCATTACCCATGACTATTCCTGGGGCCATTCCGGCACCCAGTGGGCGCGCGATGTTCTGAAGAAGAGGGGCGGCACGGAAGTCGGGGAAATCAAAGTGCCCATGGGCACCAGTGATTTCAGCGCCCAGCTTCTGCAGATCCGCAATTCCGGCGCCGAAGTCCTCATGATCACCTGCGCAGGCTTCGACAACGTGGCCCTTTTGAAGCAGATGGCCGAGTACAAGATTCACGACGTCATAAAAGTCGTCTATACCCTGGAGGATTTCATCGACAGCTACAACCTGGGGCCCGAGGTACAGCATGGTTACTCGGCCACTGAGGTGTTCTGGAACGAAACCCCCAAAATGGAGGCGGCCTCCAAGAAATACGGCGAGCTGTTTCCCAACGCCCCCTTCCCGGTCTTTGACTGCACCAACTACAACGGCTATTTGGCCATCATGGCCCTGAACGAGGCCGCGGAAAAAGCCGGGACCGTTGATGACATTCCCAAGCTCATCCAAGCCCTGGAAGGCCTGGAACTCAAGGATAACCTGCGTAACGAACCGAGCGTGTTCGATGCCCGCACTCACCAGCTTCTCAGCAAGGTCGTCATGATCGAAAAGAACCCCAAGGCCACCGGGCTGGCTATGTGGAAGGTCATCGACATCATCGACGCCACCAAGTATGAGATGACCCGGGAAGAAAATCCCATCGATCTCACCAAGGAGCCGTTTAAGAAGTAACCCAATCGGGTCCGGCCGGGTGATTGTGATCCGGCCGGGCCGCTCACAAATCCAGGGGGCGTCCGGCCGGCCCTCGGGCCGGCCGGCGGAAGGGGCGGATCATGCTGGAATTGTCTCTGTTCGTCAACGGCATAGTGCTGGGCCTGGTTTATGCCGCGGTGGCCCTGGGCTTCAGCCTGGTGCTGGGTGTTTCCGGGGTCATCAATTTCGCCCACGGCATAACCTTCACCTTCGGGGCCTATTTCTACTGGGTCCTCTACCAGAAGATAGGCTGGCTCCCGGCCATGTTCGTGGCCCCGCTGGGCGTGGCCGTAATTGGCCTCTTGGTGGAGAGGCTGGTCGTGCGCCGGGTTTACGGACAGGACCCGCTCTTCGGCCTCCTTATCACCCTCGGTTTTGCCATGGCCATGGAGGAACTGATCCGCATAATTTTCGGCCCGGCCACGTACAGCATCGTCGCCCCGGCCTTCGTCAACTCCCCCCTTATCATCGGCAACTTTCTGTTTCCCAAATACCGGATCTTCATCGCCGCGATAGCCGCCCTGATGATCGCCGCGGTCTGGCTGTTCGAGGAAAAGAGCAAATACGGGGCCGTGGTCAAGGCCGGCATGTTCAACAGCGAAATGGTAGGGGCCCTCGGCCACAACCTGTTCCGTATGCGGGTGTTCATAATGGTCCTGGGTTCGGCCATAGGCGGGCTGGCCGGCATCCTGGCCGCGCCCATGTGGAGCGTCAAACCCAGCATGGGGCACTTGATACTCATGCCCTCCTTCATCATCACCCTCATGGGCGGCTTGGGCAGCATTCCTGGCACCCTGGTCGGTGGCCTTCTGGTGGGCGTCTGCCTGTCTATGGGCACCCTGGTGGTGGGCCGCTTCGTGGACATCATCCCCTTTATCCTGATGGCCGTCATAATCTATTTTTGGCCCCGGGGCCTGATGGGCCAGCAGAACATCCTCGAATGAGAAAGAGGGGTAGCCATGAAAAAACTGCATAAAGACCCCCTGGTGTACATTTTTCTGGTCTTTTCGGTCTATCCCTTTCTGCCTTATATCGGCAGCTCCATCTCTTTAGGCACGGAACTTTTGTTATGGTTCATCTTCACCTTGAGCTTCAACCTCTGCCTGGGCCAGACGGGCCTGCCCTCCTTCGGGCACGGCGCCTTCTACGGCCTGGGAGCCTTTGGCGCGGGCATCACTTTTCTGCGCCTGCCCCAGGGTGGCTTCCTTTCGATCCTGATCGCCGGCCTGATCGTCGGGGGGCTGGCCGCGGGAGCCTTCGGCTGGCTGATCCGCAACAAGCGCGGGGTCTATTTCGCCATGCTCACCGTGGCCTTCACCCAGGTTTGTTTCGGCATCTGCTGGCGCTGGGATGAAGTGACCGGCGGCGAACACGGCCTTTCCGGCATCAGCCGCCTTGAGTTTCTGGGCCTGGCCATGAGAGACCCCGTCACTTATTATTATTTCTGTTTCGTGGTCATGGTCGTCTGCGCCCTGATCATCCGGGCCATCTCTCGGTCCTGCTATGGCCTGTCGCTGCAGTCCGTGCGTCAGAACCACATCCGCTCCCAGTACCTCGGCTACAATGTCGGGCTTTACCGCTTCACCGTCTACACCATATCCGGAGCCTTCGCCGGGCTGGCCGGGGCCCTGTATTGCCTCCTGATCCAGGCGGCGTTTTCTGACACTCTCCACTGGTCCAGGTCCGGCGACGTGGTCATGGCCACCTTGCTGGGCGGGGGGACGGTCAGCTTCTACGGCCCCATAGTCGGCTCCATCATTTTTGTCGTCTGCCGAACCCTTCTTAGCGCCGCCTGGGAGAATTGGATGCTGATCTACGGCCTGTCCTTTGTGGTGATCCTCTCTCTTTTTCCCACCGGCATCATGGGTATGTTTCGGAAGAAGCAGGGTCGCTGAACCGGCTCTGAGGCCTCAACCTGAAGAAGGCCGCGCAATCGGACGGAGGGAATCGGAATGTCGCTTATTTCAGTTCAGGGCCTGACCAAACGCTTTGGCAGCCTGGTCGCGGTCAATGACGTGTCGCTGGAAATAGAAGCCGGCGGCATCCTTTCCATCATAGGGCCCAACGGCGCCGGCAAGACGACCTTTTTCAACCTCATGACCGGGTTTCTCAAGCCTGATGCGGGCCGCATTACCTACCAGGGCCAGGATATCACCGGCCAGAAGCCCTACCAGATCATCAAATATGGCCTGTCACGCTCTTTCCAGATCGTCAGCCTGTTCGAGGAAATGACGGTCCTGGATAATGTCCGGGTCGGGGTGCAGCGTAACCTGGGTTTCATGAACCGGATGTTCCTTAATTACCACAAAGCCGGGGAGGTCACCGCCAAGGCCATGGAGATCCTGGAAAGATTGGGCCTCAAAGACATGGCCGACCAGCCGGCCGGGGCTATCCCCCACGGAGATCGCAAGATCCTGGACCTCGGCCTGTCCCTGACCAGCCGGCCGGAAACCGTGCTCCTGGACGAGCCCATGGCCGGGCTCTCCAAGGCCGAACGCTTGCGCATCACGGGCCTGATCAAGACTTTGAGCGAGGGCCTGCGCAAGGTGATCATTGTGGAACATGACATGGATCTGGTCTTTGGCATTTCCGATTATATCCTGGTGCTGCACCACGGCGGCATCCTGGCCATGGGGACGCCCAAGGAAATAGCCGGGAACGAGGAAGTCCAGTCCGCCTATCTGGGCCGGGAGGTGGCCTGATGCTTAAGCTTGAAGATGTGGATATTTTTTACGGCCGGGCCCAGGTGGGATTCAAGCTTTCACTCACCGTCAACGAGGGTGATTTCCTCGGCCTGTTCGGGCGCAACGGCTCCAGCAAATCCAGCCTGTTCCGGGCCGTCATGGGCCTGAAGCCTCCGCAGGTCAAGGGCCGGATTCTGTTCAAAGACCGGGACATAACGGGCCTCCCGCCCCACGAAATCGCCAACCTGGGGATAGGCTGGGTGCCGGAAGACCGCAAAATATTTCCCAACCTGACCATCCGGCGCAATCTTCAGCTCGGCGAGAAATCGGCCCGTTTTTTGCCCAAGGGGCAGAAGCTTTTCGGCCTGGAAGACGCCTTCAGGGTTTTTCCAAAACTCTCCGATATGCGCAACAAGCTTGGCAGCCAGATGAGCGGGGGTGAACAGCAGATGCTGACCGTCGCCCGGACCATGATGGGGAACCCCAGCCTTCTGCTTCTGGACGAGCCGACCGAAGGCTTGGCCCCCAACATAGCCGCCGACGTGCTGAAGATGATTCTCGAAATCCGCGAACAATACAACGTCACGACCATCGTGGTCGAACAGTTCTCCGACGAGTTGCTCAAACATCTCAACCGTTGCTGCGTCATGGAGATGGGCGAATGCATCTTCGACGGAGCCCCCCAGGTGCTCCTGAACGATGAGAAGTTGAAACACAAGCTGATCGGCATCGGCGGCTCCCTGGAAGAAGAATCTTAATTCATCGGGCTTGGAAGTCGGAGCCGCATCCGGAAACCAAAGACGATAAATCAAATTTGGTTCAAAAATTTTGGACAACGAAGAGGGCGGACCATGCCGGTTTTGACTTCGCGCGAAAGAGTGGAAAAAGCCATCAACCATGAATGTCCCGACCGGGTGCCAATGGATCTGGTCCTGACCCAGGACGCCTATGCGCGGCTGGTCAGGCATATGGGGCTGGAAAACGAGGTGTCCGCGGAGCAGGGCTTTACCAACTGGATGAACCACGCGATCATAGATATGAAAGTCCTCCGGGCCCTGGACATCGATACCGTGCACCTGGGTTCCCGTCCTCCCACCGGCTACCCGGTCTGGCAGGATGATGGCGGATATATTGATGAATGGGGGATCAAGCGGGCCAAGATCGTCCGGGACGACGGCACGTTTTATTACGAGATAGTCGATTCGCCCATCAAAACCCCCACTGTGGAAGCCCTGGACGACTTCCCCTGGCCCGACCCCGCCGACGATTCGGTTCTGGAAGGCGTGGAAGAGAAGATGAGCTGGTGGTACAACAACACCGATCAGGCCATACTGGCCTGGTTCGACCGGGGCGGCCTGGGGGAACAGGCCAGTTACCTGCGGGGGCTCCAGAACTGGTGCACGGACCTTATCGCCCGTCCGGAGTTCTGCCTGAAGTTCCTGGACAAGCTGGCGGACATCTCCATAGAGTTCAACCGCCGAGCCATTGAGCGGGTCGGCCGGTATGTCAGCATTCTGCGCTTCACCGGCTGGGACCTGGGCACCCAGAACAGCCTGTTGTTCTCGCCCAAGATGTGCCACGAAATGTTCAAGCCCGTCATCAAGAGGGTCTGGGGGGAAACCAAGGCTCATCTGAAGAAGGCTAACCCCCGGGCCAAGATATACTTCCATACCTGCGGCGCGGTTTACCAATTGATGCCCATGTTCGTGGAATGCGGCCTGGACATTCTGGATCCCATCCAAACCAGCGCCAAGGGCATGGACACCAAAATGATAAATGAGAATTTCGGCGGGGACCTGAGTTTTCACGGGGGCATAGACATTCAGCAGTTTTTGCCCAACGCCACCGTGCCGGAAGTCTGGGCCGAGGTCAAAAGGGTGGTCGGCGACCTGGGGCCGGGCGGCGGCTACATTATGGCCCCCGGCCACGCCCTGCAGAGCGACATTCCGCCGGCCAATATCGTGGCCATGTATCAGGCTTGCCGGGCCTTCGGTGTTTATCCGTTGTCCTAAAGCCGCGGGCCAGGGCGACCGCTTCAGTTCAGGGCTCTAACCTTTTGATCTGGAACCATATTATTAGTTGGCGCCATTAATGGGGCCGGTCAGGATTTAATAATGAGATTCGGAATCAAGACCCTTGATGATTTTCAGTTCGCGGGCCGAACCGTCCTCCTGCGGGTGGACATCAACCAGCCCATCGACCCCAAGACGGGCAACCTGAAGGACACCACCAGGGTGCGGGCTTGTCTGCCGACCATTCGGGAACTGGCCGGCCAGGGCGCCAAGCTGGTTCTCCTGGCCCACCAGGGCAGCGATGTCGAATATAAGAATTTTTATACCACGTCTCCTCACGCCAGGGCCTTGAGCGAATTTCTGGAGCGGGAGGTCAAGTTCATAGACGACGTCTGCGGCCCGGCCGCCCGGGAGGCGATTCGGGCCCTAAGCGACGGCGAGATCCTGCTTCTGGATAATGTGCGGTTCGTGGCCGAAGAACAGACCCTGTTTGAACTCAAGCTGCAGTT
>JAITBV010000015.1 GCA_031283395.1 Candidatus Adiutrix sp. | reverse complement strand
CCGGCGTTGGCCACGGCCTCCGGAACGCTGACCTGGTAGGAGAGGAAGGGCATGTCGCCTACCACGAAAGTGGCGGGCGCGCCCCGGCGCACCGCCTCGGAATGGAGGATGCACTGGTCCATGGTCACCGGGATAGTGCCCTCATAGCCGTAAACGCACATGCCCAGGGAATCGCCCACCAGGATCATCTCCAGCCCGGCCAGTTCGGCGAAGCGGGCGGTGTGGTAATCATAGGCGGTTATCCAAGCCACAGGTTCGCCGTTATTCTTCATTTTTTCAAAGTCAAAACGAGTCAGCTTCATAAAAGGCGCCTTTCCGGTAATTTTCCATCTGTCTAATGCTATCACGCCCGATCAAATCGGTAAAGCGGCTTAAGGGAAGCGCTGATTTCAGACCTGGGTCAGACGCAGAAAGGCGGCCAGGGTGACCAAGGCCGTGGCGGTCCACAGCCAGGCCGAGGCGGCCAGATCGCGCGTGGCCGGCTTGAGAGGATGAAGGGACAAGCTGCGCAGGGCATCCAAAACCAGGTGGGAAAAGACGCCGAAAAGGCTCAGGAGCCAGACGGCCATGGCCGTGGCCGTTCCCCGGGGACCGGCCAAAAGGGCCATGAGGCCGCCATAAAGGAAGGGCACGGCCAGGCTGTGAAATAGCCCCCGGTGCCGGGTATACCGGCTGAGCAATTTAAAGGTCAGCACGTTGACGATCAAAAAGAGGTAAAGGGCGGCCAGGGCCGTGGGACCGGCCTCCCAGGGACGCTCCAAAAACGACCCCGAAGAGGTCAAAAAGCCGGCGGCGCCGACGGCAACGGCGGCAGCGACCAGGCCCCCGGCCCAGCGGCGAGGCTTGGAGGTGTCGGAATCCAGATCCGGCACCAGGCCCCCGGCCGCACCGGCAACAAAGGCCAGGGTGGGGATGGCCCCGTCCCAGCCGTAGCGGGCCGTGCCCCAAGCCACCAGAAGGGCCGACCCCAGGGTGGAAACCGTCAGGTGGGTCTGGTAACCGGGCATTATTCAGATCCCGGGAAGGCCCAATTTTTTCATCCGGTTCAAGAGGGTCGAGCGAGGCAGGCCCAAAAGCCTGGCCGCCCCCCGGGGCCCGGCCACCACCCCTCCGGTCCGCTCCAGGACTTTCAAAATGTGCCCCCGCTCCACCTGGGCCAGAGTCTCCACCCCAGGGAGCATCGGCGGCGGCCCGGCCGAAGGGCCGGGCGGGCGGGGGACCGCGTTTTCAGCCAGAAAATAACTTTCAGACCGCTCTATCGCTTCCCGCACCCGGGCGGAATCAAGATTCCCCTCCACGCTCTGGGCTATGACCAGGCGGGTCATGAGATTATTCAGTTCCCGGGTGTTGCCCGGCCAGTAGTATTCTACCAGGGGACCCAGGACGGCCGGGCCGTAATTGAGGTCCGGGAGGCCCAGCCGATCGGCCGACTGGGCCGAGAGCACCCGGGCCAGGGGCTCTATGTCCTCCGGCCGCCGTCTGAGGGGCGGCAGCTCGATAGTGTAAACCGAGATGCGGTGAAAGAGATCCGCCCGCAGGCGGCCCTGGCTGATGGCATCGCCCATATGCATATTGGTGGCCGCGACGATGCGCATATCCACCAGTATGGGCTCGCTCTCCCCGACCCGCTCGAAACTGGAGTCGTCCAGGACCTGCAGGAGCTTGGACTGCATATCCAGGGACAACTCCCCCACCTCGTCGAGGAAGAGGGTGCCGTTGTGAGCCAGTTCGAAGCGTCCTATGCGGTTGCGGGTGGCTCCGGTGAAAGATCCCTTGGCGTGGCCGAACATCTCGCTTTCAAAGAGTCCGCTGGCCAGGGAAGGACAGTTGACCCGCACGAAGTGACCGGCGGCCCGGGGGCTGTTTTCATGGATATGCCGGGCGATCATGCTCTTGCCCGTGCCGGTCTCACCCAGGAGCAAGACTGGCACGTCCAGGTTGGTCAGAACGCTCACCTGCTGGAAGACCCGGCGCATGGCTGGACTGCGGAAGACAAGGTCGGCGTCCAGGTGGAGTTCCGAAGCCGGCCGGGCCGGAGGCCGGGTATCCCCCGGAGCTTCCTGGTCCGGCCGGTCGCGGCGTCCCCGCTCCAAAAGCGTAATGACACCCAAGGCCACGGCCACGGTCTGGCGGAAACCTTCGGCTAGGGCGGCCAGCCGGTCGAGGTCGTCCGGCCGGGTCTCGTAACCGAACTGAAGCGAGGCGAAAACCTCGTCGTTCAACACCAAAGGCAGGGTTATGGCCGAAGCCAGGCTGAACTGAAAAAGGGGCGGGGGCGACTGGTCCTGGAAAAATTCCACACAGTCGGGGATGATCAGGGGAGCCCGGGTTCCCCTGACCATCTCGGCCAGGGCCAGGTTCACCGACCAGGGCAGAATGGGGGCAAAGGGGTTGAACTTGGGGAGAGAGCCGGAATAATCGGCCAAAAGGCCGTCCCGCTGATCCCGGAGGGTGATGGTCAGCCAGGAGAAACGGCAGACGGGCTGAAGCGCTTCGGCCAGGTCGCGCAGGAAATCCCGCCGCCCGGTCTTGCCGGCCAGGCCGCTTAACAGGTTCCGGCTGATCCGCTCCACGGCCCGCCGGTCAACCCACCTTGTTGACCTGGACGAATTCCAGTTCCACGGGGGTGGCCCGGCCGAAAATGGAAATCAGGACGCGGAGCTTGCCCTTGTCTTCGTTGACTTCCTCGACCGTGCCGGTGAAGTTGGTGAAGGGGCCTTCAATGACCTTGACCTCGTCGCCCTCGTCAAAATGGAACTTGGGCTTGGGTTTCTTGACGCCTTCCTCCATCTGCAGAAGCACCCGGGCGGCTTCCTCGTCGGTGATGGGCGTGGGCACATTTTTATCGCCCAGGAAACCGGTGACCTTGGGGGTGTCCTTGACCAGGTGCCAGGTGCGGTCGGTCAGTTCCATGCGCACCAGGATATAGCCGGGGAAGAATTTGCGCGAAGAGGTGCGTCGGGTGCCGCTCTTGGACATCTCCACCACGTTTTCCGTGGGCAGAACGACCTGGGTGATCTCCTCGGCCAGATTGTCCTTTCGGATGGCCTCCTCCAGGGCCTGCTTGACCCTGTTCTCATAACCTGAAAAAGTGTGAATAACGTACCAGCGTTGCGCCACTTCGCCCGTCCTTCCAGTGTCTAGTGTCAAAAGGGAAACCCCGTCCTCCGCCCTCAGACGACCAGGGACAGAAGGCGGGTCAGGATGCCGTCAACCAGGCCCAGGAATATGCCG
>JAITBV010000263.1 GCA_031283395.1 Candidatus Adiutrix sp. | reverse complement strand
CTGTTCTTCACCCTTTTGACGCTGCCGGCCACGCCGTCGTTGCCCTTGGCGCCGTTGCCCACCGGCCAGTTGATGGATTTGCCGGCGCCGATCTCATCTTTCCATTCCGGGGACATCTGTGACAGATAGTTGGTGAATATAGCCGAGGTGCCGGAACTGTCCGAACGGTAAACCACGTTGATGGCCGCGTCGGGCAGTTTCTTGCCGCTGTTGAGGGCCGCTATGGCCGGGGCGTTCCACTTGCTTATCTTGCCGTGAAAAATATCGGCCATGACCTTGCCGGAGAGGACCAATTCGTTATTGGCCAAACCGTCGAGATTGACGATGGCCACCACCCCGCCCAAAACCGCCGGGAACTGGATGAGGCCGGCCTCTTTCAACTGGGCCGTGGTCAGGGGGTCGTCCGAGGCGCCGAAATCCACCGTGCCCTCGGTGACCTGCTTGAGGCCGCCGCCGGAACCGATGGACTGGTAATTGATCCTGGTCCCGGTTTCCTTTTCATAGTTGAAAGCCCAAGCTGAATAAATGGGATAGGGGAAGGACGCGCCGGCGCCGGTCACATCTTCGGCCCGGGCCAGGGCGGGCGCCGCCATCAGGCCGGCCAGGATCAGAGACAGGATTCTGAACATAACTCACTCCTTGGTCTTAAGGTTAAGTTTGATGCCGTTGGCTTTCCATAAAGCCCCAGACGCTCTCAAGTAATTTAAGAGCAGACTAGCCCCCGGCTGTCAAAAAAAGATTTGGCCCAGGTAAAAAAAATGTAAAAATTATTTTTCTGCCAGAGTGACGCGGAAGGTGTTGCCGCCGGATTCGTTGCCGGCGACCAGGGCCCGGCCGTTATACTGCCTGGCGATGTGCTTGACAATGGCCAAACCCAGGCCGGAACCGGACTGCCCGCGGTTGCGGGATTCGGACAGGGAATAGAACCGCTCGAAGATGCGTTCCCGCTCCCCGGCCGGTATGGCCGGACCCTCATCAGCCACCTCGATTTCCAGGGCGTTTTCCGTTTTTCGGGCCGCCACCCGGACGGTCCGGCCCGTGGAATACTTGACGGCGTTGCCGATGAGGTTGGTCAAAAGGCTGATGAGGTGGGTGCCGTGGATCCTGGCCGGCCCGGAATCGAAGTCGTAAAGGACCTCCTTGTCCCCGGGGTCGGCCAAATCTTTGATCTCGGCCAGAATATCTTCCAGGTTCACCGGCGTCGGCTCCGAAATAACGAGGCTTTCCAGCTTGTGGAGGAAGATGAGGTCCTCCAGGAGGGCATCGAGGCGGTGGGCGTTCTTGTAAATGGTATTGAGGAATTTTTCCTGGACCGGCCGGGGCGTTTCCGGGTCTTTGACCAGGACCTCGGCCGCGGCCATGATGAGGGTCAGGGGCGTTTTAAGCTCATGGGAGACGTTGCCGACCAGTTCCGACTTGTAACCGGAATACTTTTCCCGGTCGGAGATGTCATGAAGCAGGGCCAGGCGGCTGGAGCCGGATTCGGCCCGGTCCACGGCGACTATCTGGCCGCCCAAGCGCAATTCCGGGGCCGCCCCGGAAGTCAGGCCCTTCAAAACAGTGATCAATTCCGGCCGGTCGGCCTGGCTGACGGCGGCCGGCAGTTCCGAGTTAAGAATCTCCCGGGCCCGCTGGTTATGATAGATTATGTGGTCGCCCTCGAAAAGGATGACCCCCTCGCTGATATTGTTCAGGATATAATCCAGGCGGGCGTTGATCTCGGCGTTCTTTAGGCTGGACGACTTTAGCTCCCGGACGGCGGCGCTCAGGGAGTAAAGAGCCCGGTCCAGGGATTCGTTGTCGAAGGAAGCCAGTTCGGTCCCGCCGCTCTGGGCGTCGCTGACCGCGCGGCCCAACTCGTCCAGGGCGGCCCCGAAACGCTTGGCTGTCACAAGGGCGAAGAGGGCCGCCAGGCCCGCCAGCGCCATAAGGCCCGCCAAGGTCTGAGTCAGAAGGGCTCCCGGCTGCTCGTCGAAATATTCGGCCGGGTAGGCCACGCGCAGCACGCGGGCGTCCGGCAGGGCCTCGGCATAGTAGATCGTGAGGGTCCTGGTCGTCCGGCTGCCGCGCCGGATCAGGGTGGGCACGCCCAAAAGCGCGTTTCTTATTTCTTCGCGGTCCTTATGCGATTCGGTTATATCCCGGACTTCCGTATCAAAGAGGACCTTCCCCTCCGGGTCCACCAACGTCACCCGTAACCCTGCGCTTTCAGCCAAGCGCTGAAAATTTTTGCCTCCGCCCTCCATGAGAAGTGAAACGAAGAACCATTGGTTTTTCATCATCCTCTCGGTCTGGGCCGCGCCCAATTCCAGGTTTTTCTGTTGGATCAAGGCCAGGGCGAAAACCAGAACGGCGGCGGCCGGCAGAAAGACGAGGGCGAACATCTTGGATCTGGAAATCATGATTTTGACCAGCCTCCATCCCAGAGATAGCCTACTTTGGGCAGCGTCTTGATATGGCCGCCCTTATCGCCCAGTTTTTTCCTCAAGACCGCCACGTGGGCGTCCACCGTCCGGGTGACGAGGTCGGAATCATAGCC
>JAITBV010000219.1 GCA_031283395.1 Candidatus Adiutrix sp. | reverse complement strand
CTGAAACTTCTGAAGAAAAAAGGGGTGGAGGTGGATTTCAAGAGCCAGGACTTTAATGACGGCCAAACCTACGCCCTTCTGGCCCGGGGCGATTCCAGCGGCGTCTTTCAACTGGAAAGTTCCGGCATCCGCGAATACCTGGTCAAACTCAAGCCCAACTGCCTGGAAGACCTGATGGCCCTGGTGGCCCTCTATAGGCCGGGGCCTCTCCAAAGCGGCCTGGCCGACCAGTTCATTGAGGTCCGCCGCGGCCTTAAACCGGCCGTCTATGACCTACCCCAACTGGAACCCATCCTGAAAGAGACCGGAGGGGTCATACTCTACCAGGAACAGGTCATCCGCTTAAGCCAGGTCCTGGCCAATTTCAGCCTGGGCGAGGCCGACCTTCTGCGCCGGGCCATGGGCAAAAAGGACCCCAAGGAATTCGCCAAGCAAAAGGCCCGCTTCATGGCCGGAGCCCAGGCCAACGGAATAAAGGAAAAAAAGGCCGAACACATTTTCAATCTCATAGACAAGTTCGCCGGTTACGGCTTCAACAAGTCCCATAGCGCCGCCTATGCCGTCCTGACCTACCAGACCGCTTATCTCAAGGCCAACCACCCCCTGGAATTCATGGCCGCCCTCCTGACCTCGGAACAGTCCAACCAGGACAAGGTCAACCGCCTGATAAGCGAGTGCCGGGCCGCCGGGATCCACATCCTGCCTCCGGATGTCAATGAATCAGGCTCCCGGTTCACGGTGGCCGACGGGGCGGTGCGTTTCGGCCTGGGGGCGGTCAAGGGCCTGGGGGAGGCGGCCATAGACTCCATCATAGAGGCCCGCGAAAAGGCGGGGCCCTTCACCAGCCTCTATGATTTCTGCGAACGGGTCGGCACCCAAAAGGTCAACCACCGGGTGCTGGAGACCCTGATAAAATGCGGAGCCTTTGACCGCTCCGGCGGGACCCACCGGGCCGGCCTGTGCCTGGCCGCGGACGAGGCCCTGGCCGCCGGAGCCCGGCTTCAGCGTGACCGGCTCCATGGACAGACGAGCATGTTCGATATCCTGGACGCCACCGCCCCCGATTCGAAGGCCGCGGAGCCGGCGGACCTTCGCTGGCCCCAGGCCGAACCCTGGCCGGAAAACAAGCGGCTGGCCTTTGAAAAGGAGGCCCTGGGCTTTTTCATAACCGGCCACCCCCTGGACCGCTATGAGGCGGAACTCAGTTTAATGGGCATAGTTCCCGTCGAAAAAGTCAGGAACAAGGGGGACCGGACGGAGGTCCGCCTGGGCGGCATGGTAGCGGCGCTGCAGAAAAAAAGGAGCAAGAAGAGCGGCCAGGATTACGGCCAACTGACCCTGGAAGACCAGACCGGCTCGTTGGAGGTCCTGGTGCTCGGCAAGGTCTGGGACAAAAACGCGGACTGGCTGAAAAAGGATGAAGTGGCCGTGGTGGCCGGGACGATGGAAAAAGAAGAGGCGCGGGAAGCCGGCGGGGGCCACAAGGAAGGCCAGGGCGGCCAGGTCAACATCAAAATCATCGCCCGGGAGATCATGAGCCTGGCCGAGGCCCTGGAAAAGAGAACCGAAAGCCTGACCTTAAGACTGCCCCGGAGCGGGCTCGGCCCGGAGACCCTGTCTCTCCTGAAAGAGGCGGCCCGGGATTATCCGGGCCCGGCCAGGGTCTATCTTCATCTGTCCGGACCCGAGGGGGTGGCCGTCTATCGCCTCGAGGCCGGCCTTCGCCCCTGCCCGGCCCTGACGGACCGGCTCCGGACCCATCTTTCCGGATTTGGCGTGAGAGGCGGAAGCCAGGTTCAGGGCAGTCTCAGCCGCTCGTTGGTGTAAATCATGTAATTGCGGCGATTACGCAGGCTGGGGTTGAGTTCCAGGAGCCTGACCACTGTGGTGTTGTTGGCCCTGGCTATGTTGGAAAGCACATCCCCGTCCTTGGTGACGTAGATACGGCCGGACTGGACGGCGGCCGGAACCGGGGCGGACGGAACAGGGGCGGCCGGGGAAGCGACCTGAACCGGAGGGACCGGGAGGGCCGGGACGCCGACTGTGGCCGGGGGCCGGGGCGTCTGCCATTCCTCCTCCCAATTGCCTCCCTGGTCTCCGCCTTGAGCCTGGCTCCCGCCGGCATACTGAACACCCGGGGGCAGGCTGAGCCGTCCGGTGTTCAGATTGCCCTTGCCCGTGCTCAAAAGCAGTTGCAACACCTCCTGCTCCCGCTTTATATCCCCCAAAGCCCGGTTCAGAATCTCATTTTCCTGGCGGACTTCGCTCAACTCCGCGGTCAGGGCGTTGTTTTCCTCCAGGAGCGCCTTAAAATCGGCTTCAGAGTTCCAGCAGCCAACAGCCCCCAGCCCGGCCAAAATAAGGCCCGCCATGCTCAGACCTCGCCAAAACATTTTTTCCCTCCCAACTCCGCCTCTTTGAAAACAGACGGCATCAGCCCTCCGGGGTGATGGTGAACTTGCGGACCAAGTGGTCGGGCTTGAGGGATTCCTTGGATCTCCTAAGGCCCGGCAAGCCAAGATCCTGTTCCCGGTTGACATAGGTCACGTCCGGGGGCAGGGTCCGGCAGAAGTGGCTGGTCAGGGCCACGAAGAGGCCCCGGATATCCGGATTGGCCTTTTCCAGGTGGACCAGGGCGGTATCGGGCCTGACCAGTTCCCCAAGAGTGAAGCCTTCCAGGCGGCCGCCGAGGCGGATGGCCAGGCCCAGAAGGTTCAAGTCGTCCAGGTGCTCCAATATCTCCCGCACCGAGGCCATCTCGTGACGCAGTTGACGCGGGGCGATTTCCTCGCGCTCCACCTTGGTGGCCAGCCAACTCTCCTGGACGGCCAGGAGTTCCGGCGTAAGACCGGTGGTGACGGGCAGGCATTCAAACTGGTTGTGGGCGATGAAATAATTGTAGTGGTTCTTCTTCTGATGCATCCTCCGGCCGGCCAGGGTGGCCAGTTGACGGACGAGATAGACATAGTCGTCGTTGTCGCGGTCCGGGGCCGCGGCATAAGAGCGGCCGGAAGCCCGGAGTTGATCGACCAGGGTCTCGGGAGTCCGCCGGCAGACCGGAGCGGCGCCCAGGCGGTCCAATTCGGCCATGGTGAAGTCGAGGGCGGCCAGACGGTCGCCGCCGCCGGCGGGGGGAAGACCGAAGGAGGCCTCCTCCTCCGGGTTGGCCATAAGGCACAGGCAACCGGCGTGTTCGGCCCAACTGGCCCGGTAATAGGAACGCCAGATGAATAGATTGGTGAAGTTTATTTCCGAGGAATAGGCTTCAGGCGAACTTTTTTCCGCGGCCCGGAACTTGTCCCGATCCGCCAGAGTCAGAGTTTGGAAAGCCATCAAACCATCCCTTCGGATTCCCGCCCTGTACGCGGACCAGACCCGCCGCGCCCGGCCGGCTTCCGCATCCATAGAGCAGTTTAGCACATTTTCCGACCCCAGACCAAAACATTCTCCAGCCCCGGCCGGGGGTGGACTAGGAACTGGAAATGGTGTAATCTTAGAAAAGCACTGCTTAATGGACACCCAGAGATCTCCATGATCGTCAAGACGTTCCTGATAAATACCTTCATTGACCGCCTGTTTTCCGGCGGCCAGGCCCTGGTGGCCATTCTGCGCCAGCGAAGCCAGACCCCTCTGCTCCAGACCCTGGCCTGTGAACTCAAAGCCCCGGTGACCGCCTATGTGCTGCCCTACCAGGAAGGGTTCGCGGTTCGGTATTTCACGGCGACCGGGGAACTGGATTCGGGAGGCTACGCGGCCCTGGCCGTGGCCAAGGCCCTCTATTCCGCGGGGCTGGCCCCCCCCAGCCAGCCCCTGCGCCTGGAGGGCCTGAGCGGCCCGGTCCTGCTCCGCCCGTCGACCAGCCTGGACGAAGGGGTGAGCCTGGTCCTGCCGCCGGCTCCGCCCCGGCCTGCGGACGACAAAAGCCTGCCGGCGGGCCTGGATCAGGCCGCGGTCCTGGACCTTTTTGAGGCGGGGCCATACCGCCTAGTCTGCCTGGCCAAGCCGGAAAACGGCCCAGTTGCAACGGAGCCGACCCGGGGCGGCCGGCTGATTTACAGCTGGCCTCTGGGAGAGTCCGGCTATGGGCTGCGCTGTTTCGGAGCCGCCGGAGAAGAGGCGGGACTGCCGGTGGACCTGAGTTTTCATGCTGTCCTGGCCCCGTTTTGGGGCCGCCGGCTGGGCCAGACCCGGCTGGACATACACCACCTGGCCCATCGGCCGGCCCGGCTGCGGGCGGAACTGACGTCCGAGGCCGTGGAACTGGCCGGGAAGCTGCAGATAGTCTATAAGGCCGTCCCGGGTGAACTGGACGAAGGCAACGGTTTCCAGCCCGCTTAAACTTCAAGCCTAACCGCGGGGCAGAGCGGCCTTAGGCTGGCCGTGGCCCAGGCGGCCAGAGCCTCACCCCGGCCGGTGGCTTCCAGCCCCTCGGTGGTGGTGGCCTTGACATTCAATTGGCCGGCCGAGACCTTCAGGGCCTCGGACAAAACCGCGAGCATGGCCGAACGATAGGGGGCGATTTTAGGCCTTTCGCCGATGAGGGTCAGGTCGGCGTTGACCAGCTCCCAGCCGGCGGCCCGGACCTTGGCCATGGTTTCGGCCAGGAGGCGGGCCCCGGAGAGGCCGGCCCACCGGGGGTCCTGGTCGGGGAAATGCCCGCCAATATCGCCTAGGCCGGCGGCGCCCAGAAGGGCGTCGGCCAGGGCGTGGGCCAGAACATCGGCGTCCGAGTGGCCCAGGAGGCCGGCCTCAAAGGGTATTTCCAGGCCCCCCAGCCACAGGGGCCGGCCGGGGGCCAGACGATGAAAGTCATAGCCGTGGCCGGTGCGGAAAGGGCCGGCGGCTAGCAGGGCTTCGGCCAGGGCCAAATCCTCCGGGGTGGTTATTTTAAGGTTAAGGGCCGAGCCCTGAACCACGGCGGCGGCCAGCCCCAGGGGCTCCAGGAGGGCCGCATCGTCAGTGGCCGCATGGTCCGCGCCGGCCAGGGCCCGGGCCAGTATTTCGCGGCGGAAACCCTGCGGGGTCTGAGCCTGCCAGAGACCGGCCCGGTCCAGGGTGCGGCGGACCCGACCTTCGGCCACCTCCTTTAAGGTATCGCGCACCGGCACGGCGGCCAGGGCCGCCCCCTCCTCGGCGGCGGCCTCGGCCACGGCGGCTATGAGACCCGGGGTCACGAAAGGCCGGACCCCGTCGTGGATCAGCACCAGGTCCCCGGTCGAAGCCGCAAAGCCCAGGCGGGTGGAAGCGGCGCGGGTTTCCCCCCCGGGAACGGTTCGGACCTTACGGAAACCGAAGGGGCGCACGGCCTCCCGCTCGATTTCCTCCCGCCAGTCCCCGGGGAGCACCAAAACGATCTCCGCGACCGACGACCTTTCAAAGGCGGCCAGGGCATGGGTCAACACCGGCCGCCCGGCCAAAGGAGCCAACTGTTTGGGCCGCGCCCCCCCGAAACGGCGGCCCTGCCCCCCGGCCACCACCACCGCTGAAATTTTATATATCGTTTCCGGCATGGCCCGCGGGCCTAGTCATTTCCCGAGATTCAAGGCTATTTCGTTCAGGCGGCCGAACACGCCCCATCATGATATCCTCCTTAAACCCACGGGGAAGGGCTACTTTTTCTTTCCTCTTTCGCAGGTCAGAGACTTGTTCGCCTCAGCCAAATAGGCGCCCTTTCTAATGGTGAACGAACTCAACTTACGGCATGAATCACACAATGGCGCAATGTATTGCCTTCTATCGCCCTTGTAAACATGGGCCGCCAGGGTTGGAGGATTGCCGCAATCCTTATTGGCGCAATGATCCGGCCATTCTTCGGCTCCAGAAAAATTTTCCCAATGGTCCATTGCCGAACCGCAGGGGCAAGACCATTGGTCCGCTCCGGCCATATTCTCCCAACCTGGTGAATCTTTTTCGATCCTTCGCATATCCGCCGCCTCAAATTTTTTCAGACATTTCCAGGCCAGCGCCCTAAATATTATATTCCCACTCGAATTGCTTGCCGCAACCCTGGCAGGTGCTTTTCAGATTTTTATTGCCAAACCTTACTTTTAGACGATCTACATCATCATGAAGCCAGGACATCAACCTCTCCCTTACGGTCATCATTTCCTTCAGGCGCCGCTCTTTTTCGGCCTCAGTCTGCTTATGGGCCGCATTGAAGGCGTCAATGAGCTGCCCCATCACGGCCGTGGCCTCTTTAAGGTCATTGTGGGCTTCCTTGAGGTCGTTAATGTATTGCTCCCCCCCAAGGTCCGGGGCGGAAACATCCTGGCCGCACTCTGGGCAGTTGGTTAACGCCATCGCCATACCTCCTCTTGAGACGGGTCATATCCATCTTCATCAGAAGCTCAAAATTTCAGGCCGCTCTGGCGGCGGCCGGGACGGAACCGGGGCGGGGGGCCTGTAAGCCGGGTTCTGTTCCCCCTAAGGGGTGATGACCATTCATCTAGGCCGTGAATCGCTCCACGGCTCCAGCAACCTACCCGGCGGCAAGACGGGCCGCCTTATTGCCGCCCTATTTGGTTTTGCTCCGGACGGGGCTTGCCTGGCCCGGACGGTCGCCCGCCCGGCCGGTGAGCTCTTACCTCACCCTTTCACCCTTACCGCGACTGGCGCGGCGGTCTGCTC
>JAITBV010000207.1 GCA_031283395.1 Candidatus Adiutrix sp. | reverse complement strand
CACTTCTTCGCTAGAAATATTGCAATATTATGACATCAATGTCAAGAGTTATTTCCGGCTTTTATGGCCCTTTCAGGCCTTAAAAGCCGGAAGGCATATCGGCCCTGAACTGGGCGGCCAGTTTTTGCTGCCAGTCGGAGTCCGGCCGCAGCCGGCCGAAGAAAAAGCGCAGGATATCCGGCTCCTCTTCAAAGACCAGGCCCCCTATGAGTCGGCGGTGGCTGTGGAGCCAGGCCAGGCGGTCGGCGACGAACTTGACGTGGGAGAGGGTGAAGACGCGTTTGGGCAGGGCCAGGCGCACCAGTTCCATGTGGGCGTGTTGTTCGGTGCCGTCGGGGTTGCGGGCTTCGGAGAGCGTGCCGCGCTCCATGCCGCGGACGCCGCTGGCCAGGTAGACCGCCGCGGCCAGGGCGGCGGCGGGATACTTGTCCTGGGGCAAATGATCCACGAAACGGCCGGCGTCGATATGGCAGCCCAGGCCGCCGAAGGGGGTCACCACCGGGACGCCCTTTTCAGTCAGGGTCTGGCCCAGGGCGGCCACGAAGATGGGGGTCTGGCTGATGACGTGGAGGTCCAGCGTTTCGCGGAGCCCCACATTGAGGGCCTCCATTTCCCGCACCGACATGCCGCCGTAAGTCAAAAAGCCTTCAAAGAGGGGCACCAGCCCCCGGAGCTTCTTGTAAAGAGTTTCGCTGGCTGTTACCAGGCCGCCGCCCCGGGCGCAGCCGAGCTTGCGGGCCGAGAAGTAGCTGAGGTCCATCAGGGAGCCTATCTCCCGGACGATATCGGCCAGGGAACGTTCCATTTCGTTTTTTTCCCGGGTCTTGATGAAATAGAGGTTGTCGGCCAATAAGCTGGCGTCAAAGATCAGCATTAGCTTCTTTTCCCGGCAGAAGGCCGAGACCCGGCGCATATTGGCCAGGGAAACGGGCTGGCCGCCGATGAGGTTGGTGCCGGCCTCCAGGCGGACGAAAGAGATTTTTTCCGGGCCGAGCTCGGCCACTTTGGCGGCCAGCAGGTCGAGGTCCATATCGCCCTTGAAGGGGTTGTCGCTGACCGTGTTCAGAGCCTCGGGCCCGAAGGCCTCGTAGACCTGGCCGCCCAGCCTGTTGATATGGGCCTTGGTGGTGGTGAAGTGGTAGTTAGTGATGACCGTTGAGCCGGGAGTTACCAAGGCCGTGGCCAGGATATTCTCGCAGGCCCGCCCCTGGTGGGCGGGCAGGAAGTATTTGATGCCGAACATTTCTTTCAGCGTGGCTTCCAGGCGGTAGAACGTTTCGCTGCCGGCATAGCTGTCATCGGCGATCATCATGGCCGCATATTGGTTTTCGCTCATGGCGTTGACGCCGCTGTCGGTGAGCATATCCAGGAAAACGTCGCGGTTCCGCAGGAGAAAGGTGTTGTTGCCGGCCGCGGCGACCGCGGCCAGGCGGTCGTCAATGTGGGGCAGGTCCACGCGTTGGACCATGCGGACCTTGTGCATCTCCAGAGGAACTTTTTCGCCGGAGAAGAATTCGATTTTGGAACAGGTTGCTTCAGGCATGGTTCTCTCTCTAAGGTTGTTTCAGGTGAAAGCTCGATTTCGGGCCATATTAATTCAAAAAGGCTGTTTTGACAAGTCTTTACTGTCGTTCCGGGCCAGGCTTAACTTGTCGGCAAACTTCTTCCTGGCGGCGGGCCAGCCCGGCCAGGAGGCCGAGCTGGGCCTCCAGGCTTTCCTCGCGGCAGATCCGGGCCCGGAATTCGGCCGCCCCGGGCCAGCCCTTGACATACCACATCAGCACTGTCCGCAGCTTGAAGGCGGCCCTGGGGCCCATCATTTCTCCCAGCAGCCGGGCATGGCGTTCAGCCGTGGCCAGCCTTTCGGCCGGGGTTTCCTCCCGGGCCGTTTCGCCCCGCCAAACCTCCAGGCACTGCCGGAAGAGCCAGGGCCGGCCCCTGGCTCCCCGGCCTATCATGACCGCGGCCGCGCCGTAATTCCGCAGCCGCTCCAGGGCCTGTTCCGGGCTGGTGATATCGCCGCTGCCTATGATGGGTATGGGTGATTTTTCCGCCAGGCGGGCCACCAGGCTCCAATCGGCTTCCCCGGCGAAACCGGCCGAAGCCGGGCGGGGATGGAGGGTCAGGGCCGCCACCCCTTCGTCGACCAGCCGGGGCAGGAGTTCGAACACCGTGGCCCCGACCCCGGGGGCGAAGGCCGGCCGGGTCTTGACGGTCACGGGCTTGTTCACCGCCCGCACCAGGGCCCGGACCAGGACCAGGAGGGTTTGAGGGTCCTTTAACAGGGCCGCGCCGTGCCCGCTGCCGACGACCTTGCGGGCCGGGCAGCCCAGGTTGAAGTCGATGAGGTCCGCGCCCCGGTCCACGGCCGCCCGGGCCGCTTCGGCCAGATGGTCGGGATTTTTGCCGAACAGTTGGACGCAGAAGGGTTTTTCCAGCCCGGGGTCGGTGGCCAGGAGGGCCAGGGTGGACCGGCCCCGGTGGGCCAGGGCCGTGGCGCTGGCCATTTCCGTGACCGTCAGGCCGGCCCCGGCTTCCTTGGCCAGCCGCCGGAAAGGCCAGTCGCTTAGCCCGGCCAGGGGGGCCAGAAAAAAAGGGTTGGCCAGGGTCACCGGGCCGATTTTCAGGGCCGGAGGAAGCGCCGCTTCCTTCTTAGACTCCACCCATAACTCCGCCGTCATTTGAACCAGAGAACATGGTCGGTGTTCAGGTTCAACGGCGGGGTCTTGAAGCGGATGCGGTTTTGGCCGAAGGAGGCCCAGCCGGATTCCATCCGGTCCAGGGCCGAGGCCTGGGCCACCCTGTTGTGCGGCAGGTTGTCCAAGGTGGCCTGGCCGGGGGCCCGGGGGCCGTAGATGTCGATCAAAAGGGGCCTTTCCGAAGGGGCCTCCGACCAGGCCCCCTGGCGGGCCTTGATGGTGACCACGGTGGAGCCGTCAGGTTGGGTGACGGCGGTGATGGCGGTCCGGCCGAAGGATGTCCGGTCACCTTGGCGGTAGCGCTGGCTCAGGCCGTCGTCTTCAAACCAGGATGTTTCCGAAGTTTCCTCGCCGATGAATATTTTCAGGGCGTCTATCCGCTCAGCCAGGCCTTCCTTGGGCTCGAGGTATTCCACGGCCGGAATTATGGCCCCGGCCCGGGCCAGTATGGGCGGGGTGAACTGGCCGCCCACCTTGGTGTCCAGGTCAACTTCGCCTCCCTCCGCCTGGTCGATGACCTCGCCCGAGCGCCAGTCATACCACCGGCCCCGGGGCACATAGACCTTGGTCCGCTCGGAGTTGCCGTCCAGGTTCAGGCTCACCAGAAGGGACGGGCCCAGCATTATTTCCGGTAGCCGGTCGCGGGCCCTGATGTCCTCCTGAAAATAATAGACCAGGGGAGCCGTCACCGGCCGTCCGTCCAGCCAGGCCTGCCAGGCCAGGTTGTAGATATAGGGCGACAGGCTTTCCCGGAGGGCCAGGTTATACTGGAAGGCCGGCCGGCTCACAAGTTCTTCGGGCAGGATAAGGGGGAAGTCGGTCAGGACGGTTCTGGCCAGCCACGCGTCATAGCTCTGGAAAAAACGCGCCACCGGCCATGAGTCCAGGGCGGAGGCCAGGTCGGAGCTGTAATAATCTATGCCGGCCAGGGCCAGGTGGGACCTGACCCCGAAGTAGGAAAGGCCGGCGAATCCCCCGGAGAAGATGGAGGTTTCACCGTTGTATAGAAACCCCGAACGCCGGGCCAGGCCGGCGGTGCCGGTGCGGGTCATAAATAGCGGGCGGGCATTCTGGCCGCGCCAGCCGGTCAGACGGTTTTCAATGCCTTCCATCCATTTCAGGGCGTAAGCGTTGGCCCAGGCGTAATGGGAATGGAGACTGTCTTCGGCTGATTCGGCGTACCAGGCTTCGGGACCGACATTCTCCAGGTCGCTGTCCAGAAGGCGGAAGTAGGTCTGGCCTTCGGCGGTCAGCTTTTCCCGTTCCAGGCTGTGCCAGAAGGCGGCGGCGGCGCTGTTGGTGTAGTCGATCAGTCCGCTTAAGCGGCCGAAGTGGTTGATGGACAAGGGGGGAGCCCCCGGTTCCCCGTTCCTCACCAGAAAGGAGCGGCGGGACATTTCCGGGTAATGGGGGGAGTGCTGGGGAATGCGGGACGATTCATCCAGGATCAGCCCCAGGTTCTCCGCCTTGGCCGCGGCCAGGAGGGCCGGGACTTCGGCCTCGGCTTCGACGGTCAGGCCGGAGAAGTTGGGGATGATCTGCCGCAGCCGGGCCAGTTTTTCCCTCAATTCCGGGGAAGGCAGATCCAAAACCCCGGCCGGTTCCGGCCGGTCTTCCTCCATATCTTCGGCCGGGACATCTCTGGCCCGGGCTTCCTTGAGCCCGGAAACCCAGACGCCCATCAGGCGGCGCGGGGGCACAGGGGGCCGGCCGACGAGGTCCATGAAGCTTTTCCTTAAGGCCGGCAGGTCCGGCCCGGTGATGACGAAAAAGCGCAGGGTGTCGCCCGGCCGCAACGGGCCGGCCGCCGTGACCGTCCAGGGGGTATTTTTGAAATTCCATTGAAGGGGCAGGGTTTCATCCACGAAGAGGGCGGCGCATTTCAAACCTTCGCCCAGGCCGTAAACTATGGGGATCTGGACCTGGTTGGGTCTGTAGGCCCAGTTGGTCAGGCGGGCGTTGCCGAAGGGGCCGCCGGGGAGGATCGTCTGGCCCAGGAGGTTGAAGGTATCGCTCTGGAGGCGGAAGTCGGCGCCCAGGCCCAAAAGATGGCTGAAGGGCCCCCGGAAGGCCAGGCCGGCCAGTCGGCCGTCCGGGGAAAAGGGGGCCAGGGTCAGAAGCTCTTCCCCTTCCGTCCGGCTGATGGTCAAGGAGGACGGGTTGCGGTTGAGCGTCACCTGGCTGGCGGGGCCGGCCCAGGTCCAGCCTTTGGCCGAGGTGGACGGGGCCGGGCGGACGCCGGCGGCCGGGTCCACCATGACCGACATTTCCAGGGGCTGGCCGGGCGCTACCTTGTTAGTGGTCAGTTCGAAAAGCCAGGTCTCTTCTCCGACCAGGGCCAGGGACAGGCTGTAATTCCCGAGCCGGACCACGGACCGGTCCGGAGCGTCGGCCAGGACGGCGCCCGGGCCGGCGGCCAGCCAGATGATAAGGGGCAGCCATTTTTTCAGCCAGGTCATGGATGGATTTCCTTTCCCGGGATAAAGCTCAGAATGGAGGCGGCCAGGACCGGGGCCGCGGCCGGGCGGGCGGCCAGAAAGTCCCGGGAGGCCTGACCGGCGGCCCCGGCCGCGATTGGGTCGTTCAGCCAGAGGGACAGGTCGTCGGCCAGGGTCTCTGGCCGGCTGGTCCTGGCCCCGCCGGAAGCGGTCAGCCCCTTGGCTTCGGCGGCGAAAGAGTCCATGTGGGGGCCGAAGAGAACGGGGCGGGCCAGGGCGGCCGGTTCCAATGGATTATGACCGCTGTAACCAGGGCGGAAGCTGCCGCCCACCACGGCCACGGTGGCCAGGGCGTAAAAGGCGGACAGCTGGCCCAGGGTTTCCACCACCACAACCTGGGCCCGGGGGAAGAGGGGCCCGGTTTCTTCACTAAGGGCCACGCTCAGCCCCCGGTTCCGGAGCCGCTCGGCCACGTCCCGAGCCCGTCCCACATGGCGCGGGGCCAGCACCAGCCTAAAATCCGGCCGGCCGGGCCAAAGCCTTTCGGCCGCGTCTGCCATGATATCCTCCTCCCCCTGGCGGGTCGAACCGGCCACCACCAGGGGGCCCTGGGGGGCTTTGCCCCAGAGCCTGGTCTTCAGTTCGGCCGCCCGGGTCTTGAAATCCGGCCGGCCGGCCTGGCTCAGGAGGCGGTCGAACTTGGGGTTGCCCGATACGGTCAGCCGGTCTTCAGGGGCTCCGAGGGCGGCGAACAGCTCCCGCTCCCCGGGTCCCGCCGCGGCTATGAGGTCGAACTCGGCCAGAAGTCCGGCCATGAAGGGCCGGATCAGGCGGTAACGGCGAAAGGAGCGCTCGCTCAGACGGGCCGAAGCCAGAATTATTTTCGCGCCCTGGGCCCGGGCCGCCCGGATGAGATTGGGCCACAATTCCGTTTCCATGATGATGAGGGCTTCCGGTTTGAGCCGGGCCGCCGTCCGGCCGGGCGCGCCCCAGAAATCCAGGGGCACAGCCATAACGCGGACCCGGGGCTCTCCGGCGTGGAAGTCGGCCGCCCGGGCCAGGCCAGCCGGCGTGGCCGCGCTGAGATAGATGTCGGTGGCCGGCCTGGCCTCCAGCACCGCGGCGATGACCGCGGCGGCGGCCTGGATCTCGCCCGCCGAAGAGCCGTGGAACCACAGGCGCGGCCTGAGGTAGTCGCGATGAGGGAAGAAGGTCAGGCCCAGCCGCTCCCGCCAGCGGCCTCCGAAACGGCCCCAGGCCGAGGCCGCCAGGACCAAGGGGGGGCCGGCCAGGTTGGCCAGAAGGTCATACAGCGGCTGCATGGCTCAATGTATCCACTTGGGGTCTTCGTCGTTCTGGCCCGCCTCTTCTCCGAAAATGCTCTGGTTTATGATGAGGGGGGTGAAGCCTCCCCGCCGGGTGGTTTCGGCCACGTATTCCCGCAAATAGGGGAAAACCATCTGCGGCAGCACCTGGCGGACATAATGCGGCCATTCCAGGGGCAGGGGGGGCGGGTCCAGAACGAAGAGAGCCCAGAATTCCACATCCAGAAAAAAGGGGGCGGTGTCCGGGTCGCTGGTCCGGAAACGCTGGACAAACTGGGCCCGGCGGCCTTCATCCAGAAATTCACCGTTGTTCTTGAGGGATACCCCGATGGATATCCGCCCCTCCGCGGGCTGACGCTCAACGTTGACGGCGAAGACGCTTTTGATGAGTTTGAGTTGATGCATCTCTATGTTGCTTCTGAAAGCGGTCATAAGTCAGGCGCCTATGACCTCTATGACGTGTTCCTCAAGGTGGAGCGTTTCGTCGGCTTTTATGGATATGGGGCGGCCCAGCCTTCTCTCCAGGTCCTCCAGGGCGGCCCGGCCTTCGTCAAGCATGGTCTCTTTTATCTGGGGGTGGACCTTCAGCTTCAGGTGGCCCGATGGGTTTTCGCTGGCCCTGAGTTCCAGGTCCATAAGGGCTTCATGGAAAACCGAGGTGCGGGACAGGAGAAACCCCTGGCCCTGGCAGTAGAAGCAGGGCTCCCGCAGGAAGCGGTCGATGTTCTCCTTGTTGCGCTTGCGGGTCATTTCAATGAGCCCCAGTTCGCTCATGGGCAGAACCTTGGTCTTGCCCTTGTCCCGCCGGAGGCTCTCTTTCAGGGCCTGAAAGACCCTCTCCCGGTTGCTTTCCCTTTCCATGTCGATGAAGTCGATGACTATCAGCCCGCCTATGTTACGGAGCCGCAGTTGATAGGCGATTTCCTTGACCGCTTCAAGGTTGGTCTTGAGGATGGTTTCCTCAAGGTTGTGGCGGCCCACGTAGCGCCCCGTGTTGACATCGATGACCGTCAGGGCTTCGGTGGATTCAATGACCACATAGCCCCCGTTTTTCAGCCAGACCTTCTTGCTGAGGGCCCGGGCCAGTTCCGTCTTGACCCCGGCGAAGTGGAATATGGGTTCCGAACCGCTGTAGAGGCTGAGATTGCCGGCCAGCTCCGGGGAAAATGTTTCCAGGAATTTCCTGATGGATTCGAATTGGTCCGGGTCGTCAACGAGCAGGCGGTCGATATTTTCAGTGAAATTGTCCCGCACCGCTTTAAGGGTGGCGTCCAGTTCCTGGTGGATCCGGGCCGGGGCGAAGGCGGTTTCCGCGTCATCCCGGATGCGGCGCCAAAGATGGAGCAGGAATTTGGCTTCGGCCTGGATTTCAATTTCGCCCGAGCCCTCGGCGGCCGTGCGGGCTATGAAGCCGTGGTCGTGCCCCAGGCTCTCCAGGATTTCCTTCAGGCGGCGGCGTTCTTCCTCGTCCTCAATGCGGCGGCTGACCCCCAGGTGGGTCATGGTGGGCATCAAAACCAGGCGGCGGCTCGGCAGGGAGATGTGGGTCGTCACCCGGGCCCCTTTCTGGCCGATGGGTTCCTTGGATATTTGGACCAGTATCTCCTGATCTTCGGCCAAAAGGGTTTCAATGGGCGGCGAGGTCAGGGCCAGGCCTTCATCTCCCTCCTCGCCGGCCTGGTCCGGGTCGGCTTCGTCGTCCGGGGCCCGGCCCAGGCGCTTTTCAAAGTCGGTCACGGCCTCGGCGTAGACGTCATCCACATAAAGAAAGGCGGCCTTTTCCAGGCCGATGTCCACGAAGGCGGCCTGCATGCCCGGCAGGACGCGGATGACCTGGCCCAGGTAGATATTGCCGAGAAGCCCGGCCCCCTGGGCGCCGCGTTCCACCTGGAATTCCACCAGGGTCCCGTTTTCCAGGAGCGCCACCCGGGTTTCATGGGGCCGGTAGTTGATGATGAGTTCGGAAGTCATTTCTTTCCGTTCAGCGGTCCTCCGGTTCTTTTCAGAACCGGAGGACGGTTTCCAGCTTGGTCAGGCGGACCATGTGGGCCTGGGGGGACAGGCCCCACAGGGCCGCGGCCGCGGCCCAGGGTTTGGGGGTGCCGGACCGGCCGATCCTGATGGTCAGTCGGACCCTGGCGTCTGTCGCCTCGGCCTCGGTCACAAAATCGGACATGAGGTATTCCCGGAGGCGGCCTCGTTTATCAGTATAACTCAGAACGGCCGCCGGGTGAAGGGGGGGGCCGGGGGTGAAGATCGGACTGTCGCTTTCCACCAGCCAGACAGCGGCCAGGGGCTGGATCCTGCCTTCCTCCGGGGCCAGGATCCGGGCCTCCCGGAGGGGCAGGTCCACAGGCAGGGCTTCGGCCAGCCGGGCCAGCAGCTCGGCGGCGGCCAGGGGCCGGGCGGGTTCCATTTTCACATATTCGTCCAGGCTGGGCACCCCCAGGGGCAGGGCCGTCAAAAAGGATATTTTGGGTTGGGGATGGAAACCGGCGCTCAAAGCCAATTCGATTCCGGCTCTTCGGCAGGCCCTTTTGAATATCTCCACCAGTTCCAGGTGGCCCAGGAAGGCCGCCCGGCCCTCTTTCCGGAAATTTAGCAGAATGGGACGGCCCGGGGGCCCTGGCCGCCGGACGGCCGGAACTTCGGGAGAAACGGAGACAGTCTCCGTGCCGCCGGGGGCCGGGCTGACCGGATCATTGGCGGCTAGATCCAGGGCGGCCGGACCGCAGCCGCCGCAGCCGTGGCAACCGGCCTGGCGGCAGTCGGGAGTTGTCTGGCCGGCCAGGGCTCTTCGCCATTCAGAGAGCAGAAAATCTTCTGTCACCCCGGGGCTGAGGTGGCCGTAGGGCAGGGGAGCGCCAGGTTCAAAGGGGTGGAGGAGGTGTTCCTGGTTTTCCGGGGCCAGGGCCGCGGCCCAAAGATCGGGGTTGAAGCGGTCGCTCCAGGCTTCAAAGCGGGCCCCGGCGCGGTGGAGTTTTTCCAGCACTTGGCCGAGGCGGCGGTCCCCCCGGGCCAGCAGGGCCTCGGCCCAGGAAGCCCCGGGGGAGTTCCATTTGACGTTCAGGCCGGGCAGCCGGGCCAGATCGCGGACTTTCAGCAGCCTTTCGTTTATGAGCGCCGCCGGCGCGGCCGGCGTCCACTGAAAGGGGGTGTGGGGCTTGGGCGTGAAATGGGCCACCCCCAGATTTATCTGGGCCCGGCCGAGTTTGCGGAGCCGCCGGACCAGGTCGGCCAGGCCGGCCAGGTCTTCATCCGTTTCCGTGGGCAGGCCTATCATAAAATAGAGCTTCAAGGTCCGCCAGCCCAGGGCGAAGGCCCGGTCCGCCGCCTCCAGGAGGTCCTCGTCGGTCAGATCCTTGTTGATGACGTTGCGGAGACGCTGGGTGCCGGCCTCGGGGGCCAGGGTGAAGCCGGTCTTGCGCACCCGCCTGATCTGGGCGGCCAGTTGACTGCTGAGGCTTTTGACCCGGAGGGAGGGCAGGGACAGGGCCACGGCCCGGTCGGCGTGGCGGTCCATGAAGTCGGTCGTAAGCCGGTCGATCTCCGTGTGGTCGCCGGCCGAAAGGGAGAGGAAGGCCAGGTCGCTCTGCCCCCCGGATTTAAGGTTGGCCTCGGCCAGGTCCAGAATGGTTCCCCGCCGCCGTTCCCGGACCGGCCGGTAGATGTAGCCGGCCTGGCAGAAGCGGCAACCCCGGCCGCAACCCCGGCTGATCTCGACGATGACCCGGTCATGGACCGGCTTTATGAGGGGAGTTATCTGGCAGTCCGGGGCGGGCGCGGCCTCCAGGCTGGGAGCCAGGGCCCGGGTCACCCGGTCAGGGCCCAGGGCTTCCACGGCGGCCAGGCGGCCGTCCCGGCCATAGACCGGCCGGAAAAGGGATGGTATATAAAGCCCGGGCCGCCCGGTCAGGCGGCGGAAAAGCTCGGCCTTGGGGCCCCCCTCAAACCGCCAGGCTTTTATAATTTCCAGGTCTTCCAGAAAAGAGGCCTCGGCATCGCCCAGGAAAAACAGGTCGAAAAAGTCGGCCAGAGGCTCGGGGTTGAAGGCTCCCGGCCCTCCCCCGGCCACCAGGGGATATTTTTCGTCCCGGGCCGCGGCTTTCAGCGGCAGCCCGCCCAGTTCCAGCATGGTCAGGATATTGGTGTAGCCCAATTCGTATTGCAGGGAGAAGCCCACCAGGTCGAATTCGGCTAGGGGCCGCCGGCTCTCCAGGCTGGTCAGGGGCCGGCCCCGGCGGCGCAACACGGCCTCCCAGTCCGGCCAGGGGGCGTAAGCCCGTTCGGCGGAAAAACCCGGGGCCCGGTTCAAGAGGTGGTAAAGGATTTTGTGGCCCAGGTGTCCGTGGGCTATTTCATAAACATCGGAAAAGGCCAGGGCGACCCGGAACAGGCGGCCGGCGGCATCCGGGATGTGATTGGGCCGGGCTTCCAGTTCGCCGCCCAGATAGCGGCCTGGTTTTTCCACAGCCAGGAGTTCCGGCCAGTCTTCATAGCGGTCGTTCATCAGCTATTATCAGCGCATTTTTTGAATAAAATAAAATTTTACATTTCGTTCATCGGATTAAGGAGTCCAGGGGGCAAGCCCCCTGGTCAGCGGAGCAAAAGGGCCATGAGGATCTGGTCGACCTCGTTCTGGGCCAGCCGGCTTTCGGGGGCCTGAGGCCCTTTAAGGCTTTTTTCCTCCCGGGGGCTGTCCTGGACGGGCCTGGTTTCCGAGGCTCCGGCCGGGGCGGCTTTTGAAAATGGTTCGGCCGGGCGGGTTTTTGAAAAGGGCTCTGCCTGGCGGGGCCGGAAGCGGTCGGCCGAGGCGCCCGGCTGGGTGCTTTCCTTCAGAGCCTGCAAAAATTTTTCCACCTTGGCCAGACGCTGGCCGGCCAGATCCTGAAAACTCATTTTTTCAAACAGGACGGAAACCAGGGCTCCGGGGTCTTTGGTTTCTTCGGGCGGCCGGTTCTCCCAATCTTCCAGGAGGGTCAACATCTCCTCGGCCGAGTTCCGCAGAAGCGCCTGGGTTTCGCGGAGCTGTCGGGCCGCCTCGGGCAGATCCCAATCGATCAGGGCTTTCAGGGCCTCCGGGAGGCGGCCGCTGCGGGGGGGGGGGGTGTCCCGTCGCCGGGGCGGCTTTTGGGGGCCGCCCCGTTTGGGCCGGTCATCGCGCTCCGGGCGGGCCGCAGGGTTTTTTGAGCGCGGCGGCCGGGGTTTGGCGGATCCTTCGGCCCGGGGGACCAGTTTTCGGTAGCGGGATGAGACATCCTTGGTCAGGGTGACTCTGGTCCGGCGGGGCGGCTCGGCCCCTTCCTCGGTCAAAGGGGGATCTTTTTTGATTCGCCTTTTTATTTCCGACATTCTCGCCTCCCATTCTGGAGTTCTAAAACCGGGCGATCACCTTTGAGCCCACTGTTTCTGTCGAGTCCCGCCCGCCCAGTTCCCAGGGTTTGTCCGGGCCGGCCAGATAGTCGGCCACTGCGGCTTCCAGGGCCCCGGCGGCCGGGGTTTCCCCCAGGTGGCGGAGCATGAGGGCGGCGGAGAGAATGGCCGCCAGGGGGTTGGCCCGGCCGGTACCGGCCAGGGCCGGGGCCGAGCCGTGGACTGGTTCGAACATGGACAGGCCGTCGCCGATGTCGCCGGAGGCGGCCAGGCCCAGGCCGCCGGCCAGGGCGCTCAGTAGGTCGCTTAAGATGTCGCCGAAGAGGTTGGGGCAGAGAATTACCCCGAATTCCTCGGGCCGGCGGGGCAGGAGATAGGCCAGGGCGTCCACGTTCTGGTAGTCCAGGGCCAGGTCCGGTAATTCTTCAGCGGCGGCCTCGCGGGTCGCTTCATTCCAGAAGCCGTAGAGCTGGGGCACGGCGTTGGCCTTGGTGGCTACCGTGAGGGTTTTTTCCCCCCGGGCCCGGGCCAGTTCCCCGGCCCGGCGGGTGATGCGGGCCACGGCCGGCCTGGTCATCAGGCCGACGGAAGCGGCGGCTTCGGCCGGAGGCTCCAGATTAAGGGTCAGGCGTCCGGTCAGGCCGTAGAGGCCGCGTTTGGCGGCCAGGCCGGTTTCCAGGGAGCCCTGGCCGCGGCCGCCCAGATCCATGTAAAAATCCTCGGTGTTTTCACGGGCCACCACCGCGTCCAGGTGGCGGCCTTCAGGCAGGGGCACCGGAGTCGGCACTCCCGGGAAACTCCGGGCCGGGCGGAGGTTTAGGTATTGGTCGAAATGGAAACGCAGGGCCAGGAGCAGTTCCTGTTCCAGGGGGCCGGGCTTGACCCTGGGGTCGCCCACGGCCCCCAGGAGCAGGGCGTCGGTTTCGCCCACATCGTCCAGGGCCGAAGGGGGCAGGACGAGGCCGTGTTCCAGGTAATAGTCGGCTCCGAAGGGGAATTCCCGCCACTTAAGTTCAAAGCCGAAAGCCGCGGCCGCCGCTTCGGCCGCCCGCCGGGCCTGGCCCACCACTTCCGGGCCGATGCCGTCGCCGGGCAAAACGCCGATCAGATGCCGGGCCATGTCGCTTTTCTCCATATGGGCGGCACTGGTTTTTCCATATCTAGTTCTTCATCTTGGCGGCATGCTTGAAGATATCGGTCAAAAATTCCTTCAGTTTTTTGCCCTCCAGGGGAGCCTCATCCTCGCGGACCGCCATCAGGACCATTTTGTCCCCCTCGGGGGCGAAGTCAAAGTCATAATGGACCTTATGGTTGTTGTGGTGGTACCGGATCAGGACCAGCCATTGGTCTTCGGCCCCGGCTTGAGGCCCGTAGACCACCAGGCTGTATTGTTCCATGGTCTCCAAATCGTCCAGGGCTTCCCAGTCGTCATTGAGGGAAGAGTTGGCCCGGGCGAAGGCGCTGAGGCTTTTGAGCCAGTCGAAAGAGCCTTCGGCGAAATAAAAGAGGGAAAAGCGGTCGTTGAAGCCGTTTATCAAATCTGTCCGGACCTGGCGCTGGGGCTCTGGTATTTCCAGAGCCTCGGGCTGGTCCGCCTCCTGGGCCTGGGCCAGCCCGCCCAGCATCAGCCATGCCAGAAACAGCATTTTTTTGAGCATGGTTTCCCTCCGCCTTGAAGCTCCGCGGTCATTTGCGGTCGTCTTTTTTCAACTCGGCCAGAGCCTTCAGTTCCCGGCCGGCCTGGGCCTTGAACTGGCCGGCCGCCTGTTGGTAATGAAAGACGGCCTGGTTGATCTGGCCGCTGCCGGCAAAAAATCGGCCCAGGTAAAAATGGCCCTTGTCCTTCTGGCCGATCTGGCCGAAGAAGCGGCCGGCCAGTTCCAGGGCGGGGAGGTAGTCGTCGGACTCCATATTGATCGCCTTGTCGTAGAGGGTCGCGGCCCGGGTCCGGTCGCCCAGAAGCTCCGAGGCCCGGGCCAGGCCCAGGACGGCCAGGCGGTTATTGGCCTTTTCATAATAGCCTTTGGCTTCAGCCGGCTGGTGCCGCTTAAGGGCCAGATCGCCCAGGTCGGCCAGGTAGTCCTGATGGCCCGGGGCCAGGGCCAGGGCCTGGCGCATTAACTGGTCGGCCTGGGACAGGTTCTGCCGCCGCTGGGCCACGAGGCCCAGTCCGTGGAGGGCGCCGTGGTCTTTGGGGTCGGCGCTCAGGCGGCGGCTGAATACGCTATGAGCCCTATCGAGGTCGCCGCAACCGGCCAGCACCCTATCCCGGAAAGCCAGGTAGCGGGGGTCCGGGGGGGCTGGAGGGGCCTGGGCCGCATCGCTGAACGAGGCGGCCAGGCGGCTGGTCAGGGCCGGATGGGTGGTGAGGTAGGTGGGCAGGTCCGGAGACATCTGATAGGTCTTGTCCAGCATTATTTTGAAAGCCCCATACATATCGCGGGGCTGATAGCCGGCTTTAACGAGGTAGTCGCGGCCTTTGGTGTCGGCTTCGGCTTCGTCGTCGCGGGAATTGGCCAGGAGGGCCTGGGTCCCGGCGCCGGCCCCGCCCGTCAGGAGAGCCTGGCCCAGGGCCCCGGCGTTTCCGCCGGACCGGCTGGCCACCAGGATCCCGGCCAAGATGGCGGCGATGGAGGCGGCGGAGGCGGTCGAGGAGCCCCCCAGGCGCCTGGCGAAATGCTGGGCGGTGAGGTGGGCTGTCTCGTGGCTTAGAATGGCGGCCAACTGGCCCTCGTTTTCCAGGTTGTAGAGGGTTTCCGTATTTATATAGATGTAGCCTCCGGGGACGGCGAAGGCGTTGAGGCCTCTTTTCATGATGATGTAAAAATTGAACTGGCCCGGCTTAAGTCCGGCTCCCGAAAGGACGCGCGCCGTAACTGTCCGGAAGTAGCCGGTCATGATGGGGTCGTCCACCAGGACCCCGGCGGCGGCCAACTGCAGATGGAAGCGGCGGCCGAGATCCTTCTCTTTCTGGGGCGTCATCTCCGCGCCCGGAGCCAGCCGCGGGACCAGGACGGCCTGGGCCAGGACCAGGATGAAGATCAGGTGCTTTTTCATAAGGCCCTTTCGGCCGCCTGAACCGGGCTCTGCCGGGGGGCGTCGGTCCACAGTCCTTCCAGGTCATAGAGAGCCCTGGCTTCCTGGTTGAAAAGATGGACGACCACTTCGCCCAGGTCCACCAGCACCCAGTGGTCGCCGCCCAGGCCTTCCAGCCCCAGGGGCCGGACCCCGCGCTCGCGGGCACGGCGGATTATTTTTTCAGCAATGGCCGTCATCTGGCGGGCGCCGGCCGCGCTGGCGATAAAAAACCAGTCGGCCACCGGGGAGCGGCCCGACAGGTCCAGGAGGACCGGGTCGATGGGTTTGTGCTCCGCCGCGGCCGCAGCCACCAGGTCGGCCAGATTGTGGCCGACGGCCCGGGCTTTCCGGCCGCGACCGGCCCCCGGCCGGGATTCGGCCCTGGCCGGCCGGTCCTTTTTTATCTGAATGTTTCCGGGCGTCATCGGTCCTCGAGGGCGGCCTCTTCCGTGCGGTAGAGGCCGTGGGTTTCAATATATATGCGTACCGGTTCCGGAACCAGGTAACGCACCGAGGCGCCGGTCAAAAGGCGGCCCCGCAAGTCCGAGGAGGATATTTCCAGCCGGCAGCCCGGCTGAAAGTGAACGGGCTTGAGCCCGGGGGCCGAGAAGGTTTCCAGCCGGGGGCTCCATTTGATTTTGGGGTCCACATGCTTTTGGAGCATTTCGGTTAAGCTTTCAAAGGTTTCTGATATCCCGGCCCGGGCGAAGACCACGAAGGCGGCCAGGCTGAAGAGAGCCAGGTATTGGTGCCAGGCTGGTATGGTCATGAAGGAATCCAGGCCGACCAGGAAGAAGAGGCGGGCCCGGGTGGGTATTTCCTCCCGGAAGGCCCGGACCGTGTTGAGGGTATAGCTGGGATAGGACAGATGGTTCTCCAGGTCCGAAGCCCAGAAGCCCGGCCGGTCGGAGACGGCCAGCTTCAGCATTTCCAGGCGGTGCCGGTAGGCGGCGATGGGTGTGGGAGCCTTATGTGGCGGCCGGGCCGAGGGCATGAAAAATACCTGGTCCAGATCAAGTTTTTCGGCGATTTCCTCGGCCGCGCGCAGATGACCCAGATGGACCGGGTTGAAAGTGCCGCCCATGAGTCCCACCCGGCCTGGTTTGAGTAGTCCGGGCATGGGCTCAGGCCTGGTGCAGCTCAAAGGCGTCGTGGAGGGCGCGGACGGCCAGTTCCGCATATTTTTTTTCAATGATGCAACTTATCTTGATTTCCGAAGTGGAGATGAGGCTGATGTTAATGCCCTCGCGGGCCAGAGCCTGGAACATCTGGGTGGCCACGCCGGCGTGGTTGCGCATACCGACGCCCACCAGGGATATCTTGGCGATGTTGTCCGTGCCGACAACGCGCTCGGCCCCTATCTCGGCCGCGGTGTCCCGCATGAGTTCCAAAGCTTTTGGATAGTCCGACAGGGGCACGGTGAAGGAAAAGTCGGTGTGAGGCTCACCGCTGTCCGGGTCGATATTCGCGGATTGATTCTGAATTATCATATCCACCACTATGCCCGAAGCGGAGATTATGCCCAGGATTTTGGCGGCTATGCCAGGCTGGTCGGAAACTTTCAAAAGAGTGATCCGGGCTTCGTTCTTGGAGTAGGCCACCCCGCTGACGGGTTTTTTCTCCATTTCGACATCCTCTTCGCAGATCAAAGTGCCCGTTCCGGGCAGATGGGCGTGGCGGACATGGATGGGCATATGGTAATTCATGGCGAATTCGACGCTGCGGATTTCCATGACCTTGGCCCCCAGTGAGGCCAGTTCCATCATTTCCTCAAAACTTATCTTTTCC
>JAITBV010000195.1 GCA_031283395.1 Candidatus Adiutrix sp. | reverse complement strand
GGCCGTCCTCAGACTCTCGGCCAAGGGATGGCCGGTGACAGTCAGGGCCGCAGCATCGACCAGTCCGCCTGAGGCCAGTTCCTTCATCACGGCCATGACTCCGCCGGCCTCGTCCAAATCCACCAAGTGGTGGCGGCCACCCGGGGAAAGGCTCACCAGGTGAGGCACCTGGCGGCTGAATTCATTGATGGACTTGAGTTCAAAAGGCAGGCCAGCTTCATGGATCAAGGCCGGCAAATGGAGGGCGGTATTGGTGGAACAGCCCAGGGCCAGGTCCACGGCCAGGGCGTTTCTAAAGGCGGCCTCGGTGGCCAGGTCGCGTGGTTTTAGGTTCTGGGCCACCAGTTTCATCACCGCTTCACCGCTGTGTTTGCCCAAGCGCAGGCGGCCGGCGGACACGGCCGGGATGGTGCCGTTGCCTGGGAGCGCCAGGCCCAGGGCCTCGCAGAGGCAGTTCATGCTGTTGGCCGTGAACATACCGGCACAGGAGCCCGGGCCAGGGCAGGCTCTGGCCTCCAGATTTTCCAGTTCCTCAACCGTTATCCGACCGGCGGCCCGGGCTCCGACGGCCTCAAAAACACTGATCAGATCGACGTCCCGCCCCTTATAGCGTCCTGGCAACATGGGCCCGCCGGATACGACCACTGTCGGGATATTCAAGCGCAGGGCGCCCATGACCAGGCCGGGGGTGATCTTGTCACAGTTGGGGATCAGCACCAGGCCGTCAAAGGGATGGGCCGTAGCCATGATCTCGAGGGAATCGGCTATTATTTCCCGGCTCATCAGCGAGTATTTCATACCCAGGTGGTTCATGGCCAAGCCATCACACACCCCAATGCTACCGAAACGAAAAGGGGTTCCTCCGGCCGCGCGGACCCCGGCGCAGACGGCTTCGGCCAGTTTGTCCAAATGCCAATGGCCGGGAATTATTTCGTTCCAGGCACTGGCCACACCTATGAAGGGGCGGCGCATTTCCTCGTCGGTGAGGCCCAGGGCTTTCAAAAGACTACGGTGAGGGGCCCGGGCGTCCTCCCTGGTCATGTTGTAACTACGCATTTTGACCTCGAATTGCTCAAGATTCAGGGCTTGATACAAAGCGGCACTTCCGGCCACCCAATATATCATGGAGGCCTTTTTTGCACAATGATCCGTCCTCCGGGGCCCGGATCACGGGCAAAAAGCTTGCCAGCCGCCCCGGATTAGGCTAATATGAACCGAGTTCATTCTCTCGGAACACGGTGCGAATCCGTGGCGGACCCGCCGCTGTAATCGGGGACGAGCGTTGCTTTAAGGGGCCTATCTGGCCCCGCCACTGGGTGAAATCCCGGGAAGGCTACGGCGTTTCGGCTGATCCGAAAGCCAGAAGACCGGATGAACATTCGGAGCGGCGCGTATAAAACCGCCCGAGCTTTAGCAGGCGTGGTTGAAGGCAAAGACCCTCCTGGCCGGAAACGGCCGCGGGAGGGTCTTTTTTTAATTCAGATAAGGAGAAAAATATGTTCAAGCTCCGGGAACACCAGAGCCGGCCCCTGGTTGAGATCAGCGCCGGCCTGACCACTTTCTGCGCCATGGCCTATGTCCTGGCGGCCAACCCGGCCATTCTGGCCCAGGCCGGAGCTCCGGCCGAAGCCTTGTTCACGGCCACCGCCCTGGCAGCCATTTTCGGCTCGCTTTCCATGGCCTTCATCGCCAATCTGCCCTTCGCCGTGGCCCCGGGCATGGGCATAAACGCCATCTTCGCCTTCGTGGCCATTTTGGGCCTGGGCCTGTCCTGGCCCCAGGCCGTAGCCGCGGCCCTGACGGCCGGGGGCCTGTTTTTTTTGCTGTCCCTTTCCCCGCTCAGGGAAAAAATACTGCGGGAAATACCTCCGTCACTGCAATACGCCGTCTGTGGCGGGGTGGGACTGCTCATAGCCGGCCTCGGCCTCATTGACAGTGGAGCCGTCGTTTTCAATAACGGCCTGCCGGCTTTGGGGCAACTGAGGGATCGAAATGTCCAGTTATTTTTCATCGGCCTATTTCTGACAGCCGGCCTCCTGGCCTTGAAATTCCGCTATGCCGTATTGGCCGGCATCATCCTGACCACTTTCATCGGTTGGCCCCTGGGGATCACTATCCTGCCGGCTGAAGGCCTGGGCCTGAGTCTCCCGCCCAGTCCGGCCGCCCTCTGGCTTAACCCTGATTTTTCCCGCCTGACAGACCAAGCCTTCATTTCCACAGTGTTCATTTTCCTTTTTTTGGCTATTTTTGATAGCTTAGGCGGTTTCCTGGGTCTCTTCAGCATTATGGGCCCGGAGGCCGAAGCCCGTTACCGGTTCAAATTAGGCCGGGCTTTTGTGGCCGATTCCGTGGCCGTCATCTTAAGCGGTCTCTTGGGCATTTCCCCCAACACGACCTATGGGGAAAGCGGCACCGGGGTGGCTCTGGGAGGAAGAACCGGCCTGACCGCCCTGACCGTGGCCGCCTGTTTCACTCTGGCCCTATTCTGCGCCCCGCTATTTTTGGCCATTCCTTTCCCGGCCGTGGCCCCGGCCCTGGTGGTGGTGGGCTGGTATATGCTCTCGCCCCTGACACGACTGGATTTCAGCGACCCGACCGAGTCCTTCCCGGCCGTTCTGGCTGTGGTCCTGATAGGTCTGTCCTGGCGCATATCCGACAGCCTGGGCGTGGCCTGGCTGGTATATATATTGATGAAAGCCGCGGCCGGCCGAGGACGGGAAATAAACGCCACAGTTGGGCTCGTCGGCCTGGTCTTCGTCGCCAAACTGGCCTGGGATGTATTAAATTAGCTTGAATAGTAAGATGGGAATGGCCGGGGCCGGCCCGCCTCACCCGGCCAGGCCCTTAAGCCGGCCGGGCGGAAAAAGGCGTAACCATTTCAAGATCAATCGTCACCGCCTGGATCAATGGCGGGTTCGTCTTCAATTATCTCAATTGGTTCATCCTGCTCCAGGACGACCGGCTCGTAACTTTTCAGGTTTTCCTGGGTTATGGCTCCTGAGGCTATCTCCCTGAGCGAGAGCACCACTTCCTTGTTCCTGCGGTCGCTCAGTGGCGAAGCGCCTTTCCGCAATTGCCGCGCTCTTTCGGCGGCCAGATGCACCAAAACAAAACGGTTTTCCACTTTTTCAAGACAATCTTCAACTGTGACCCGGGCCATAGCTGATCAAACCCTCCTTATTAGGTATAAGCGGTTTCTTAAGAAAGCCTCAGTTGAGGGCGTCCTTGAGGGCCTTGGCGATTTTGAACTTGACCGCGTTTGAGGCCGGTATTTCCAAAGGGGCCATGGTTTGAGGGTGACGTCCCTGGCGGGCCGGCCGGCGAACCACGCTGAACGCGCCCAAACCGGGCAAAGTCAAATCGCCGTTGGTCTTGAGCTCCTCCACGGCCACTTCCGCCAGGGTGTGGAGAGCCTTATCAACCTGGGCCTTGGTCAGGCCGGCGCCGGTGGCTATTTTAGCAATAAGTTCAGCTTTGGTCATTATTAGAGTCCTTCCTCGTCTTACGGTAAAACGAACAAATCAAAAGTCCGCCGGAATCGGCCTGGCGCGGGCCTGCCTTTGAATAGGGCCAACAGGTCTGGCCAACTGATAATCTTTTTATATTATCATGTTTCACGGCCTGTGATCAAGTGAAATTTAAGAGTTGCCCATCAAAGGGTAACCGGCTCGTTTTCAGAAGCCGCCCGGAGCCTCAGGGAGTCAAGGAATCCAGTTCATCCTTTAGAGGCCGGCTCAAAAGGTCGGCCAGACACTGGCGAGGCTCCTTGCCTTCATAGAGTACCCGGTAAATTTCCCTGGCCATGGGCATTTCCACTTGGTAGCGCTGGGCCAGACCATGTACCGACCTGGCGTTGCGGATACCCTCGACCACATCCCTCCGTCCGGCCAGGATGTCGGCCAGTTTTTCCCCCGCGCCCAGGCGAAATCCGACCTGATGGTTCCGGGACAATTCGCCGGTGGCCGTGAGAATCAAATCGCCCATGCCGGAAAGGCCGGCCAGGGTCATGGGGTTGGCCCCCAGGGCCACGGCCATGCGGGTCATTTCTCCCAAGGCCCGGGGCAACATGGCGGCCCGGGCGTTGCTACCCAGACCGAAACCGTCGCCAAGGCCGGCGGCGCTGGCGTAGACATTCTTCAAGGCCCCTCCCAATTCCACCCCCACCAAGTCCAGAGAGGTGTAGATGCGAAAAGTCGGGGCTGACAAATGAACCTGGACCGCCCGGGCCAGGGGCCGGGACCTCATGGCCAGGGTCACCGCCGTGGGCAGGCCCAGAGCCACTTCCCGGGCGAAGCTGGGGCCGGACATAGCCCCCAGTTCCAAGCCGGAATTTAGTTGCAGTTCATCCTCCAGTATCTGTACCATGGTGGCGGAGGTTTCGTCCT
>JAITBV010000009.1 GCA_031283395.1 Candidatus Adiutrix sp. | reverse complement strand
CCCCGGCCACGCAGGTCTTGCCCATGCCCCGGGCCACCACCGCGGCATGGCTGGTCATGCCGCCCCGGGCGGTCAGGATGCCCTGGGCGCTGAACATGCCGCTGATGTCCTCCGCGTTGGTCTCCAGCCGCACCAGGATGACCTTCCGCCCGCTATGAGCCCAGGCTTCGGCCTCGCTGGCCGAAAAGACCACCTGCCCCACGGCCGCGCCAGGAGAGGCGGGCAGGCCCCGGGCGATGACCTCCCGCTTGGCCTTGGGGTCGAAGGAAGGCAGAAGCAGCTGGGTCAACTGGTCAGGATCCACCCGGTTGATGGCCGTGATCTCGTCGATCTGCTTTTCCCGCACCAGGTCGACGGCTATCTTAACAGCCGCCTGGGCCGTGCGTTTGCCGTTCCGGCACTGGAGCATCCAGAGCTTGCCTTCCTGGACGGTGAACTCGATGTCCTGCATATCCCTGTAATGCTTTTCCAGCTTCCGGCGGATATCGTCGAGTTCCCGGTAGGCCTTGGGCATTTCATCGGTCATGGTGGTGGTGACGCCGGCCGGCAGGGGCTTGGCCCGGTTGATGGGGTTGGGCGTGCGCACGCCGGCTACCACGTCCTCGCCCTGGGCGTTGACCAGGTATTCGCCGTAGAAATAGTTTTCGCCAGTGGAAGGGTCGCGCGAGAAGGCCACGCCGGTGGCCGAGGTCCGGCCCATGTTGCCGAAGACCATGGCCTGGACGCTGACGGCCGTGCCCCAGGTTTCGGGGATACAGTATTTCGCCCGGTAGACCACGGCCCGGTGGGTCATCCAGGAGGCGAAGACCGCGCCGATGGCCTCCCACAACTGCTCACGGGGATCTTCGGGGAAGTCCCGGCCCAGCTTGGTCTTTATCAGCCCCTTGAAATCGCGCACCAGGCCCTTGAGATCCTCGACGGTCAGCTCGGTATCCACCCGATAGCCTTTCCGCGTCTTGACATCTTCAATTATCGCGTCAAAGGGGTCCTGGGCAAGTTCATTTTCGGCCCTGAGATCCAGGACCACGTTGCCGTACATGGCCACGAAACGCCGGTAGGAATCAAAGGCGAAGCGATGGTTGCCGGTCTTGCCTATCAGCCCCTGCACCGTCTGGTCGTTGAGGCCGATGTTCAGCACCGTGTCCATCATGCCCGGCATGGATATCCGGGCCCCGGAACGGCAAGACACCAGAAGAGGGTTTCTGGTGTCTCCGAAAATGGCCCCCATGGTCGTTTCCACGTGCTTGAGCGCGTCTTCGACCTCTTTTCTCAGGGTCTGGGGATATTTTTGCTTGTTCTGGTAATAGGCCGTGCAGACTTCCGTGGTGATGGTGAAACCGGCCGATACCGGAAGACCCAGGCGGGACATTTCCGCCAGGTTGGCGCCCTTGCCTCCCAGGAGGTCGTTCATGGCGCTGTTGCCATCGGTCTTGTTGCCGCCGAACAGATAGACCATCTTTTCCAAGGCCATAGACCCAACCCCCCGCGTTCAACCGCTCCCGCCTTGGCCGCGCCGAAACATCCCGGGCTTGCCCTGTCGTGCCCGCCCTTCAACTTTCGGACCGGCCGCTTCGTCAGTCTAAAATTTGTTTCCGTTCGGACCCCACTCTTTTTTCCTTATAACATATTTAACTTGAAATTTACAACGATTATTACACAGTTTTAAAAAATTTTGCATGATTTTCGGTCCGGCCGGTTCAGGTCCTAACCGCCGCCCGCCAACTCTGGTTATGGCCGGCCTCGTATGCGGCCAGGCGGTCTTCCTTTTGCAGGGTAAGGCTTATGTCGTCCCAGCCGTTGAGCATCAGTTCCCGGGCGTAGGGGTCCATGGCGAATCCGGCCGAAAAACCAGCCGGCCCGGTCACGGTCCGGGCCGCAAGGTCCAGGCTCAATTCAAACCCCGGCCTGTCTTTGACGAGCCGAATGAGACCGGCCACGGTCCCGGCCGGCAGTTCCACCAAAAGCAGACCGTTTTTAAAGGCGTTGTTCTTGAAGATATCGCTGAAGGAAGGGGCGATGACTGCTTTGAAGCCATAATCCATAAGGGCCCAGGCGGCGTGTTCCCGGCTGGACCCGCAACCGAAATTTTCCCGGCTGACCAGCACGCCGGCCCCCTGGTAGCGGGCCTGGTTCAGGGGACAGTCAGGGTCCTGGGCTCCGTCCGGCTTAAAGCGCAGGTCGTGAAACACATGGCGGCCGTAGCCGCGGCGTTGTGTATTCTTGAGAAACTGCCTGGGGATGATGAGATCGGTATCCACGTTGGGGCGGTCAAGGATCGCGGCCACAGCGGTCAGGCGGGTGAATTTTTCCATGGGGTCCTTGTAGCGCGTTCGCCGCCGATCGCTAAGGGCCGGCCCTGGCCTAACGCTAACGGGCGTCTGTAAGAAGGCCCTCGGCTATGGTCAGGCGCCGGGTGGCCACCCGGGCCAGAAAATCCTGGTCGTGACTGACGATCAGGGCGGGCAGGGCGCTGGCGGCCAGAATATCCTCCAGCCTGGTCACTGTCCCCGGGTCCAGGGCGGCGGTGGGTTCATCCAGGATCAACAGGCGGGGCCTGAGAGTCAGGGCCGCGCCGATGGCCACCAGCTTCTTTTCACCGCCGGACAGGTCATAGGTCACCCGGCGTTCAAAGCCGGCCAGGCCCAGCCTATCCAGCACCTCCTCCACCCGGCGGTGGATCTCCTCGTGTTCCACCCCCAGATTCAGGGGGCCGAAGGCCAAATCGTCGGCCACGGTGGGACAGAACAACTGGTCGTTGGCATCTTGAAAGACAAAGCCAAGGCTGGGCCGGACTTCCTGGAAGTCCCGCTCTTCCCGCCTGATCCGGCCGAAGATCTCCACGGTTCCGCCCTGGGGTTTGATCAGGCCCATGATGAGAAACAGGAGGGTCGATTTGCCGGCTCCGTTGGCCCCGGACAGGCCCAGGACTTCCCCGGCCCGGAAATCCAGATCCAATCCTCTTATGACCGGGGGGCCGCCGGGATAGGCGAAGGTCATATCTCTTATGGCGATCAAAGTTTCAGAAGACATTGAGGGCCGTTCCTCCGGCGAGCATCAGGGCCAGGAGGGCGGCTCCCAGCCAGTCCCGGCCGGTGAACCGGAAATGATCGTGGAACCAGAAGCGCCCGGTATAGCCCCGGCAGATCATGGCCGCGTGGACCCGTTCAGCCCGGTCAACCCCGCGGACCAGGAGTATCCCCACCAGGTTGGCGTAGGTCCTTAAGGTGTGGAGATCGAACCCGGGCCGGAAGGCCCGGACTTTCAGGGCCTGCCTGAGCCGGACGTATTCCAGCCTGAGAACGTGAAAATACCGGAGCGTCAGAAGGAACACGGCCGTCAGTTTTTCCGGGGCCCCCAGGCGGCGGGCGGCGGCGGCCAGTTGGGTGATGGAGG
>JAITBV010000306.1 GCA_031283395.1 Candidatus Adiutrix sp. | reverse complement strand
CCGTGGCCTTCTGGCGTTGCATGAGCGAAAAAAAGGAGGGGGGCGCCCCCGCGGAATTCCTCTCCACCCACCCCTCGGATACGACCCGGGTGGCCAATATTGAAAAATTCCTGCCCGAGGCCAGAGCCCGCTACCAGGCCAAAAAATAGGCCCTCCGGGGCCGGCCGGGCCTGCCCGGCCGGCCCTCATTATTTTATTGACCGCCGGTATCCCATAAGATACAATAAGGCTATGCAATACGAAATCAAGCAAACCTCTGATTTTTCCAACTGGCTTCTCGGCCTTAAGGATGGTCAAGGCCAGACCAGAATTTTGGCCCGTATTAAACTGGCCGCAATGGGTAATTTCGGTGACTGTAAGCCCATTGGCGATGGCCTTTCAGAGATGCGCATCAACGTGGGGCCTGGTTATAGAGTCTATTTCGGCCAACTCAAATCCGTTATCTATCTTTTGATCAATGGCGGCAACAAGGGTAGTCAAAAACACGATATCGCCAAGGCTAAGCGTTTTTGGGCCGAACTTAAGGATGGGAATTATGAGGAAACAGAAGATTAAGATCAGCAATTTCGATGCCTCTCGGTTCCTTTCTTCAGAAGAAAGCATTGCCGAATACCTCAAAGCCTGTCTTGAAGAAGGCGGTTATGAGTTATTTGTTCAGGCCCTTGGCGACGCGGCCAAGGCCAGAGGCATGACTCAACTAGCCAAGGAGGCCGGGGTTGGCCGGGAGAGCCTTTATAAATCATTGGCCCCCGGAGGCAATCCGAGCTTTAAAACCGTCTATAAAATAGCCTCCGCTCTTGGTCTATCTTTCAATATCATTCCCAATTCCAGCGATCATCATTTGGCTCCCAGCGGTTAAATTCGGGGAAGTCTTAATAAATGGGTGGCGATAACCATTTTTGTCTTTCTTGACTTTTTCTTGGCTTAGCGGGCGGCGGCCTAGCCCCCGGGGTAGGCGCGGACTATGCCTGGATTCCGGCTTTCGCCGGAATGACGGGCGCCCCAGGCCATCGCCCATTCCCCTCTACCGTCACCCCGGCTTTAAGCCGGGGTCCAGGCCTCACTCAGCCTTGTCCGCATTTCCCCGGCCCTTGAAATTTCCCCGGTTTGCCTGTATAATCGTTTTCCCTCTCAAAGGGTTTTTGGGTGTGAGGCGGACAGACCTCCCGGCGGCCGTAGCCGGGGGGCATGGGGAGTTTTCCCCCGGGGGAAAGGTTTTTATGTCGTCGAGGATCAAATTTTTGGCCGTAGCGGCGATCCTGGTAGCCCTCACCGGCTGCGCCGAGGCGGCCCGCCATAAGATATCCCGGCCCCCCCTGGCCCCGTCCCCCGATCCCCAGACCGTCTTCGGCCGGGCCACCCTGACCGGGGCCGGCGACCCGGCGGCCCCGCCCGCCGGGCCCCCCATCCCCGACCGGCCCCTGACCCTGGAGGAATGTCTGGCCATTGCCAAAGAGGTGAACCCCAACCTGGACAGCGCCGACCAGGCCCGCATGGGGGCCCTCTGGAACCGCTGGCAGTCCATCACCGCCTTTCTGCCCACGGGCAGCACGAGCTACCGCGTCAACGAAAATAGAAACCGGGCCCCCGGCAGCAACCCCCTGTCCTATTCCGGGCGCAACCCCCAATACACCTGGGGAGTCGGCGTCAGCCAGCCCCTTTTCGCCGGCGGCCGGAACTTCGCCGGCCTGATGCTGGCCCAACTGGGCGTGGCTTCGGCCGAGGTCGGGCGGGTCCAGGCCCGGGAAGACCTGAACCTGGAAGTCAAGCGGGTCTATTTCGGCATCCTGGCCCTGGAAAAGGCCCTGGAGGTGGCCCGGACCTCGGTGGTCAACCTAAGGAGCCACCTCAACGTGGCCCATAACTTCTACGAAGTGGGCATGGCCCCCAAGAACCAGGTCCTGGAAGCCGAGGTGGCCCTGGCCCGGGCCGTGCAGCAGGCCAATGACCGGGACCGGGACCTGATGGTCAACAAGGCCCGGCTGAACATCCTCCTGCGCCGGCCGGTGGACGCCCCGGTGGCCGTGGCCGATGCCCTGGGCCGCAACGCCTTTCCCCTGTCCCTTCATGAATGCCTGGATATAAGCCTGGCCGACCGGCCGGAACTCAAGCTGGGCCGCAACCAGGTGGAGGCCTCGGCCCGGAACGTCGATACGGCCCGGAGCGGGCTCTATCCCAAGGTGGACCTGACCTACACCACCACCACCGGCGGCAGCACCCCCCGGGCCAACAATGACGGCACCGACTGGAGCGTGGCCGCCGTGGCCAATATCGATTTCTGGGAATGGGGCCGGACCAAGGCCCAAATAGAACAGAGCAAGGTGGACCTGAACCGGTCCGTCAACGCCCTGACCAGCCTGGAGGACGAAACCAAGCTGGAAGTCACCAGCAATTTCCAAAGCCTCAGTTCGGCCGGCCTCAACATAGAGGTCATGGCCAAGGCCGTGGAATCCGCCGCCGAGGACCTGCGCATGGTCAAGGAGCGCTACCTGGAACAGGTGGCCACCAACACGGAAGTCTTGGACGCCCAGACCCGTTACAGCCAGGCCCAATACGACTACTACACGGCTCTGTACAACTACAACCTGGCCTGGGCCACCCTGGAACGGTGGCTGGGCCGCCCCGTCCCGCCCTCTCCGCCGTCCTTTTGACTTACTTGGGCTCCTCGGAAAAAACCAGAAAGATACATTGGTTCCGTCCGTTTTGCTTGGCCATGTACAGGGCTTCGTCCGCCCGTTTCAGGTAATCGTTCCAGTCATGGGTGTAGGCCACCTGGCCGGTGGTGATCCCGACGGAGATCGAAACAAAGCCGGCGGGGCCCTGTTCATGGGGGAGCCCCAGGTCCAGGACGTTTTGCCGCAGCCTTTCGGCCACCAGGCGCGCGCCCTGTTCGTCAACGCCGGGCAAAAGGGCGACGAATTCCTCTCCGCTATACCTGGCCACCAGATCATCGGCTCTCTTAAGGCCCCGGCTTAAGGCGTCCGCGATGGCCTTCAGGCAGTCATCCCCCTGGTCGCGGCCATAGGTCTCGTTGAATTTTTTCAAAAAATCCACATCGATCATGAGAACGGTCAGGCGGCCGCTGAGGCGGGAGATGTATTCTATGTAGCGCTTGAGGTTTTGCTCCAGGGCCCGCCGGTTGTAAAGGCCGGTCAGGGTGTCGTGCTGGGACTCGGTGAACAGGTCCAGGATGGTGCTGGACAGGATCCCGAATTCGTCATTGCGGTCAATGCCGTAAATGTCGAGGTTCTCCCGGTCCTCTTTCAGCAGCCTGAGGCTGTGGATCAGTTTTTCAAAGGGCACCAAGAGGAGCCGGTGGCTGATGATGCCGGAAATGAGGACGAACAGCACGATCAGGACAGCCATGGTTATGGAAAACGGCATGAGCTTGGCCAGGTCGAACGGAGACGCGGATTTGAAGAGGGTGACCACCGACCAGTCCGTGGAGACGATGGGGGCGATGGTCGCGTAACCGTATTGTCCGCTTGACAGCTCAACGGCCATGGGCTTGGCCCTTAATTCGAAATATCCGTTGATGCCGCTGAGATGTTTTTTTACGGCGGCCAGGAAGGCCGGGTCGGAGGATATTTCCCCGATGGGGATCTCAAACGAAAAGTTTAGAAAATCGTCATGTCCCAAAAGGGAGCTGTCCATGTGGATGATGCCGTTCGCGTCCATGATCAGGCTGCGGACCCTGGTGTTGTCGTATTCGGAAAAAAGCGCCGCGGCCACATGCGCGAATTCAAGCCCCGAGGAAACTATCCCCAGGGGCTGGCCGGCCCGGGCGACCTTGTAATTGAGCCAGACGCGCTTGCGGTGCATGATCTTGTCGATGTCCGCCTTAAGGACATAATCCCTGTCCGCGGCCAAGCCGTCGAAAAACCAGACGTCCTTGGGATTGTCCGGGTCGAGCTTCCCGCGCGGCTTGAGATCTTCCAGGGTGGAATCTTCCTCGATCGCGTATTCGTTGCCGGTCTTTTCCAGGCCGATATACAGGTTGTTGCTGAACAGGGCGTCGATGATGCCCCGCATTTCCTCGAAGGCCGCCCTCTTTTTTTCGGGGTCGTCCTCGTCGTTCAGCCATTCCCGGAGCGCGTTCGAATGGGCCGCCTTGGTCAGGAGCCCGATCTCCCGGTTGAGGTGGGCGCCCAGGGCGCCGGCGGTGTTGGAGGTGTAGAGCCGGGCATAGTCCGCGGAGGCATGCTTGGTCACGTCCCGGATGGACTCCAGCATCGTCGCCGCCATCAACAGGGAGACGACGGCCAAAAGGGCGATGTTGATATTGCGGAAACGGGCGGAAATGCGCCGGCGGCCCTGAAACAGGCCGCTGAGGTCGTTTTCTGCCGCGGATATTTTCGACACTGTCCTCTAAAGCCTCCGCCGCCGGGTGCAAGATTCGGGCCTTGTCTGGAACGGCAGTTTTATATTATAGCATATTTTAATTTATCCGTGGGCCAGGAGCCAGAAGGCGGCCAGGGCCAGCCCCAGGGAGAGGACCCGGAAGGACTGGTTGAAGAAGATCAGGGCCAGGCCCAGGCGGACCTGAAAGAAGCCCAGATAGGCGCCCAGCTGCCAGCGCAGGACCCGGATGGGGGTGGCGATGATGTTGCCCAGGATAAGGGCGGCGGCGGCCTGGGCCACGGTGAGGGTGGAGTTTTCGATGAGGGCCCCGGCCGCGGCGAAGCCGGAGGAAAACTCGGAAGTGAAGGCGAAGATGACCAGGGCCGCGGCCTGGGCCGGCAGGAAGAAATCAGGGAAACGTCCGGCCGCGGCCCCTTCCAGCCAGGCGAAGAAACCGAAGTGGGAGGCCAAGGTGATGAGGTAATAGACCGGGGCGGCCACGCGGACCAGGGGGGTCAGGCGGCGCCGCAGGCGGGTCTTTAGCCCGGGCCAGATCTCGCGCCAGGTTTTGGTCGTCTCTTCCGCGTTAGCGGGCCGGGTTTGCTCGGCCGCGGGCAGAATGAGGCGCCCTAGGGCCGCCGCGCCCAAAAGACGCAGAGTGGCCGCGGCGAACATGACGGCCGTATAGGCCAGGCCGGCTTGGCCGGCGAAGGCGGCGGCCACGGCCAGGGTGGATGGCAGGTGGACGATGAAGGTGGGCCAGGAGCCGTTCAGGAGGTTGGCCACGGCCAGGGCCCGGGGGCTCAATTCCCGGCGGTCCAGGGCTTCTGACAAGAGGCCGTTGGCCGCCGGCCCGGAAACCAGGGCCAACGTGAAACTGGCCGCCGCGGCCCGGGGCAATCGGGCCCAGTTGGTCAGGGGGGCCGCCAGCCGGCCCAGGCGCCGGGA
>JAITBV010000272.1 GCA_031283395.1 Candidatus Adiutrix sp. | reverse complement strand
GGACCAGGCTGGCCACCAGGGGTTCCCCCGCGGCGCCGCCCAGGAAGAAGACCCGCACCAGCACCCCCTTGGGCCGGTAGCCCATTTCCTGGGCCGCGTTCCGGCGGCTGATCACGGCCTCCACGAAGCCGCGGGAAACAGGGTGGCGGGGGTTGGTGAAAAGCTCCAGGACCGGGCCCGATTCCACGATGAGGCCGTCCTCCATCACCGCCACCCGGTCGCAGATCTCGGTGACCACCGGCATTTCGTGGGTGATGAGCACCACCGTGAGCCCCAGGCGGCGTTTTATGTCCTCGATCAAGGCCAGGATGGAGCGGGTGGTCTGGGGGTCCAGGGCGCTGGTGGCCTCGTCGCACAACAGGACCTTGGGGTTGTTGGCCAGGGCCCGGGCAATGCCCACCCGCTGTTTCTGGCCGCCGGACAACTGGGAAGGGTAGGCCCCGGCCTTGTCGGACAGGCCCACCAAATCCAGAAGTTCAGCCACCCGGGGGCCTATCTCGCCGGGCGGCCGGCCGGCTATCTCCAGGGGAAAGGCCACGTTCCCGGCCGCGGTGCGGGCCGAAAGGAGATTGAAGTGCTGGAAGATCATGCCCATTTCCCGGCGGGCCAGGCGCAGTTCCCTTTCGCTTAAGGCCGTCATATCCCGGCCGTCCACCACCACCCGGCCGGCCGTGGGCTCTTCCAGGCGGTTAAGGCAGCGGATCAGGGTGCTCTTGCCGGCCCCGGAGGTGCCGACGACCCCGAATATCTCCCCGGGCTCCACGGTCAGGTCCACCCCCCGGAGGGCCTGGACCGCTTCCGGACCCCGGCCATAAGTCTTGACCAGGCCGCTTATCTCAATCAAGGCCATAGCCGGCTCCCGCCCGGCCCCGGAGAGGGGCCCCGAAAATCCAATCTGATTATTTTGCGCCAGACAGCCCGGTCTGTCAAGGGTTCCGCCCTTGTTTTCGGCCCGGCCCGGTGCTATAATCATATAGTTAACGAATGATCCCGGGGGCTATTGAACATTTCCGAAAAAGGCGCGGGGACTAGGATGCGCATACTGGCCCTGGACGTGGGGGAAAAGAGGGTTGGAGCGGCCGTCTCCGACCCCTTGGGCTTTTCGGCCCAGCCCCTGACCGCCCTCTCACGGCGGCCCCACGGTGAATTTCTGAAGGCCCTGGCCGCCCTGGCCGGTCAGGTCCAGGCCGAGCTGGTGCTCCTGGGCCTGCCCCGCCGCACCGACGGCCGCCGGGGCCCGGAAGCCCAGCGGGTGCTGGCCCTGGCCGGGGAGATCAAGGCCAAGCTGGGCCTGGACTGCGCCACCTGGGACGAATGGTTCACCACCCAGGCCGCCGAAAGGATCCTCCGGGAAGGCGGCCTTAAGCCCAAGGCGCGCCGCCAGGTGGTGGACCAGACGGCCGCGGCCATAATTTTGGACAGTTACCTCAACTACCTGGCCCGCTCCGGGCCTCTTGCCCGGACGCCCGTGGCCGGCGGAGACGCGCCCGGATGACCAGAAAAAAAGACCAGCAAGCCGAAGCGGCCGGTTTCATCGTGGAGGAAACGGAGTTTCCCGGCCAGACGGAGGAGGAAGCCCCCCGGGTAAAGACCGGCCCCGGCTGCTTTAGCCGCCTCTTCGGTCTTTTCGGCATAGCCGTCAGCGTGGGGTTCATCCTGGCCTTTCTGGCGGCCCTGAAATACAGCGTCCTCTTTCTCCCGGCCTCGGAGGCGAGCCGCGAAGTGGTGGTGAGCATTCCCGAGGGCGCTTCGCCGGCCCGCATCGGCGAGATACTGGAGCAGGCCGGGGTCGTAAAATCGGCCGAAGCCTTTGTCTGGACCATCAGGGTCAAAAACCGCCTCGGCAAGGCTCCGGTCGTCCTCAAGGCCGGGGAGATGGCCCTGGACCCCTCGCAGCGGGTCTGGCAGGTGATCGACAGCCTGGCCAGGGGCGCCTACAAGCTCTATCCCTTCACCGTGCCGGAAGGCCGGAACATCTATGACATCGCCCAGATGGTCGAAACGCAGGGCTTCGGCCCGGCGGCCGAATTCTTGGAACTGTGCCGCGACAAATCCTTCATCCGTTCCCTGGGACTGAACCTCGACAGCCTGGAAGGCTATCTCTTTCCCGAGACCTATAATTTTCCCAAGGGGACCACCCTCAAGGGCATCATCAAGGACATGACCTCCGTGTTCCTGAAGGTCTGGCGCAAATACGAGACCCAGGCCCTGGAAAAGGGTCACACCATGCACGCGGTGATCACCCTGGCCTCCATCGTGGAAAAGGAGACCGGCGACCCCCGCGAACGGCCCCTCATCGCCGGGGTCTTCTTCAACCGCCTGGCCCGGGGCATGAAGCTCCAGACCGACCCCACGGTCATCTACGGCCTTCTGCCCGGGTTCAGCGGCTCCCTCACCCAGAAGGACCTGACCACGCCCACGCCCTACAACACCTACGCCATCAACGGCCTGCCGCCCGGGCCCATAGCCAACCCCGGCGAGGCGGCCATCCGGGCGGTAATCCAGCCGGACATGATGCAGTCCTACCTTTATTTCGTCTCCAAAAACGACGGCACCCACCATTTTTCCAAGACCCTGGACGAACACAACCGCGCGGTCAACCGGTACCAGCGGAGCGGAAGGACGGGCCGGTCCCGCTGAATGCGAGTCTCTATAATCCACCGCTATATCTTAAGCGAGATACTCCCCGGCTTTCTGATAAATATCCTGGTTTTCACGGCGGTCATGCTCATGGCCCGGGCCATGCAGTTGGCCAACCTGGTCATCGCCCGGGGGGTGAGCCCGCTGAAGGTCCTGGAAATTTTCATGCTGGCCGCGCCCAAGATCCTGACCCTGTCGCTGCCCATGGGCACCTTGCTCGCGGTCCTGACCGCCTTCATGCGGTTTTCGGCCGACTCGGAACTGACGGTGCTGCGGGCCTCCGGCCTCTCCCTCTACCAACTGTCGCCGCCGGTTTTGGTTTTCGGCGCGGCCACGGCCGCCCTGACCGCGCTTTTTTCCCTGTGGCTGGCCCCCCAGGCCGGCTGGCGCTTAAAAAACGAACTTTTGGACTTGGCCAAGGCCCGGGCGGATCTGGCCATCGTGGAGCAGACCTTCATCCGCTCCTTTCCCGGCCTGGTCATGTACGTGGGGCAGATGACCCTGACCGGCGGCGAAATGGAGCAGGTCTTCATCCACGACGCCCGGAGGCCCGGGGAGAGCGCGGTCATAGCGGCCAGGCGGGGCCGCCTGGGCCTGGACCGCGAAGCCGGAGTGCTGGCCTTTGAACTGGTCGACGGGGTCATAGACCGGGTCCGTGACGGGCACGAAAACACGGACAGCATTTTCTTCGACACTTATGAACTGAAGGTCTCCCCGGGAAACGAAGTGGACGGCCGGAATGAAAACAGCCAGTTCCGGGGCCGGGCCGAAACGCCCACCCGGGAACTTTCCGCCACCGCGTCCCGCCTGACCGACCCCATGACCCGCCTCACCTACAGCCTGGAGTGGCACGAACGCTGGGCCCGGCCCGCGGCCGCCTTTCTCCTGACCCTCATCGGCCTGCCCCTGGGGGCCAGTTTTCGGGCCCGGGGCCGGAATTTCCCCCTCCTGGCGGCCCTGGTCATCTTCATTGTCTATTACCTGATCTCCTCGATGGGCTGGACCCTGGGCGAAGCGGGGCGGCTGTCGCCGGCCGCCGGCATGTGGATGGCCAATATTCTTCTGGCCGTCCTGGGGCTCTCTCTTTTAAGGCGGCTCAACCGGAACGTGCCCGTGGACCCGGCGGAGCTTTCGCGCCGCCTCCTGGCCCGCTTAAAAAGCCGATGACCGGGGCGGGCATCATAAGCCGCTATATGGCCGGCCGTTTTCTCCGGACCTGGGCCCTGATCCTGGCCGGCTTCGTCGTCTTATACACGGCCATCGACTTCATGGAAAACATCAGCTCCTTCATGAGCGCGGAATTGGACGCCGGCCGCATCCTCCTTTTTTTCGCGGCCCAGCTTCCCAAGGTCGTGGGGCTCATGAACCCGGTGGCCGCCCTGGTGGCCACCCTCCTGGTCCTGACCCTTATGGCCCGGAACTCGGAGATAGTGGCCTTCAAAGCCGGCGGGGTCAGTCTCCTGAGGCTGAGCCGCCCCCTTTTGGCCGCGGGCCTCGGCCTGAGCCTGGTTTCCTTCGGCCTGGCCGAGGGCCTGGCCCCCCCGGCCACGGCCACGGCCAACAAAATCAGGGAGGAGGCCCGGGGCCGCCGGCCCTCGCCCGTGGTGAGGGATCTGTGGATCAAGGGTGTCCGCATGGTCGAACACCTGGAAAGCTACAACGAGGCCGACGGAGAGGCCCGGGGGCTGACCATTTTTTTCACCGGTGAGGAAGAGGCCGCGACGCGCCGCCTTTCGGCCGGCCGCGGCCGTTTCGCGGACGGCCGCCTGGAGCTGGAGGAAGTGCTGGACAAGACCTACGGCCCCGGCCGGGCCTTCACCCTGGCCTTTCCGGACCGCCTCACCCTGGAGGACTGGCCCGCCCCGCCGCCGGGACTTAACCGGGCCGCCCAGGCCAGCGAGGAAATGAGCTTCCTGGAACTCCGGCGCGTCATCCGGCGTCTTTCGGCCGAGGGCTTCGGCCCCGTGCGCCAAAGGGTCGATCTGCAGATGAAGTTTTCCTTCTCCCTTTTGCCCCTGGTCATGGTCCTGGTGGGTCTCCCCTTGGGCTTCTGGCGGGAGAAGGGGGGCAGCGTGGCCCTGGGCATCTGCCTGGGCCTGGCCGGTTCCTTCATCTATCTCATCGCCATGGAACTGGCCCGCAACCTTGGCTACGCCGGGCTGCTCCCGCCTTTTTTGGCCGCCTGGCTTCCCAACGCCGTCTTCACCCTCTTCGGGGCCTGGCTGTTCTCCTTTGTGCGGCAATAAAGGAGCTTCCCTTGATTCCCGGCCCCAGATAAACTACAATAGATTCAAGTGACGCGCCATAAGGCGGCGCGGCCGAAATTTCATCCAGGGAGGACGGGGCCATGACATTGAAAATAGGGGTGTTGACCGGGGGAGGCGACTGCGCGGGCCTTAACAACGCGATCAAGTGGGTGACCAAGACCGCCACCGATCCGCGGCTTTCGGCCCATCGCGGACAAGCCATGGAAGTCATAGGCATCCGCGAGGGCTGGCGCGGCCTGGTGGAAGTTAACCCCGGCGATCCGGAGTCCCTGGCCCATTGGATCAAACCCCTGGACGAACTGGTGGTGCGCACCTGGGACCGCTACGGGGGCACGGCCCTGGGCAGTTCCCGCACCAACCCCTTCAACCCCAAGAAAGACCAGAGCCAGCGCTGCCTGGAAAACATCAAGGACCTGGGCCTCCACGCCCTGGTGGCCATCGGCGGCGAGGACACCCTGTCGGTGGCCTTGAAGCTTTACCAGTTGGGGCAAAATGTGGTGGGCATACCCAAGACCATCGACCGCGACCTGAACGCCACCGAATACACCCTGGGCTATGACACGGCCCTGAACGTCATCGTCGAAGAGGTGGACCGCCTGCGCACCACCGCCGGCAGCCACAGCCGCCTGTTCGTGGTTGAGGTCATGGGCCGCCACGCCGGCTGGCTGGCCCTGGAGGGCGGAGAGGCCTCCGGGGCCCACGTCATCCTGATACCCGAATGTGAATTCGAGATGGAAAAGGTGGCCGAACTCCTTAGGCAGCGCCGCCAGGCCGGGGTGCACTACGATATAGTGGTGGCCTCCGAAGGCGCCAAGATCAAGGGCCAGGGGGAACTCTACCTCTCCGACAAGGAGGACGGTTTCGGGCACAAGATATTGGGCGGCATGGGCGAATACCTGGCCAAGCAGTTGGAGGTCGCCACCGGCTATGAGACCCGCCACGTGGTCTTGTCCCATATCCAGCGCGGGGGGGAGCCCTCGGCCCGCGACCGCCTCATGGGCCGCGCTTTCGGCATCGCCGCCGTGGACCTGATCCTGGAAGGAAAGTTCGGCCAAATGGTCTCCCTGCGCGAGGGCCGGATATCTTC